>NZ_JADPMS010000033.1:0-23524 GCF_015686645.1 Streptococcus sp. NLN76
GAGATTTCCCATCAGCAATGAATAAGAGCCCTGAGAGATGATCAGGTAGATAGGTTAGGAGTGGAAGTTGTGTGAGCAATGTAGCGGACTAATACTAATAGCTCGAAGACTTATCCGAAGTCAAACTCAGATGCGAGTTGAGGTTAAACTTGAGAATTTCTGATGATAGAGTCGAATACAGCCTCGCTTCTGTGGAAAAAGATAAATCTTCCTAGTGTCTAAAGACACTTCGTCTGATTTCCTATTTTCCCTTTGAAGCGCCAGCAAGCTGGACGGCTTTAATATCCTGTATAGATATTCAATTTTGAGTGTTCTTAACACTCTGTCTACTCTAGCTTGTAGAGTGACAATGTAATTTTATAAGATTTTTTCTTGGTGACAAGGAATCCAGTCGAGGTCAATCTAAGGATTACCGAGACGCAGATGACGCCGTCAACGAGGAAAAAGCTAGAAAATTTGTTAAGTGACGATAGCCTAGGAGATACACCTGTTCCCATGCCGAACACAGCAGTTAAGCCCTAGAACGCCTGAAGTAGTTGGGGGTTGCCCCCTGTGAGATATGGTAGTCGCTTAGCTTTTTCTTATCCGCCATAGCTCAGTTGGTAGTAGCGCATGACTGTTAATCATGATGTCGTAGGTTCGAGTCCTACTGGCGGAGTTCCTGACCCTTAGGGGTCTTTTTTTGTCCGATTTTTTCATCGAATTTACAAGCTTTAAAGATAGGTTTCATTTTCATATTTGTTTGACTTCGCAAGAGGTCTTTTTTTGACTCTTGTTTTTCCTCCCTTTATAATAGTAGTAACGAATTGGTTTCGAAATTGAGAATCGAGGTGAGCATATGACGCAAGGAAGACGGAGTAAGTCTAGATGGAATCGAAAAAAACAGGCTCAGTTGACTGGCTTGGCTATAGTAGGATTGGCTTTGGGCACGGGAGCCTATGTTGTTCAAGCTACAGGACCGGATGCGGCCATTCGTAGCTTCTCGCAAGCTGTTCAGGCGGAGGATTATGAGAAGGTAGCCAAGCTCCTGTCCACGCCAAGTAGTAAGTGGACGAGCAAGGACGCTCAGGGCTTTGTGGGCTACCTTGAGGATCATGGTTTAAAAGTGGGAGACATTTTAGAGCAACTGAAGGATCAAAAGGCTGGAGCCAAGGTTTACCAAGATGCTGGTGGAAACAAGATTTTGGGTTTGGTTGAGGATGGTAAGACACTTTTGTTTTTTAATACTTACCGCGTGTCCTCTTACCCTGTTGCGGTACAGGTGACCTCTAATCTCGAGGCCCTAACGATAGACGGTCAGACCGTGCCTAAAAACCAAGCCACTGATTTAGGACGTGTTAAACTTACCAATCAACCCCTATCCCTTTTAGCCTCAACAGAGTTTGGTCGGCTGGATACAAACCTTCTTTTGCCTTTTGAAAAAGCAAAAAGCAACCAACTGGAGATGGATTTGACGGCTGTGGAAAAAGAGTTGGTTGCCACACTACCGGTCCAGGCAAGCGATTATTCCCAGGTCAAACTCATGGTGAATGGTAAAAAGGTTGCGGATGGATTGAGTAAAAAGTTGCTGTTGCTGGAAGATCAGAAACTGGAGATTCATGCTTCCTTCTATTATATGGGCAAAGAGTTTACCACTGAATCCAAAACGGTTGAAGTGTCGGCAGCAAGTGATCAGGTTGAGGTTGCCTTGGATTTGGGAGCTAGCGTCAAATCAGCCATGAAGGAAGCACAAGTTCAGGCTTCGGAAGAAGCTAAGGCTGCAGCAGCAGCCAGTATTTCTGCGTCCCAAAGTCGAGAAAGGGCAGCACAGGTATCTGCCTCCCAAAGCAAGGAAGCGGAAGCTCGGAAATCGTCAAGCACCTCTAACTCTTCTAGTTCAAGTAGCACTAGCAGCACTTCTTCAAGTAGTAGTGGGGAAGTAGAAACACAGACAAGCACCTCAAGCAGTGTAAAAGAAGGTGTGGTTGTAGACTCAGTTCCAACCAATCTAATCGGGCGCTGGCAGACTGAGGATGGCGTCCTTGAACTCAATGCAGATGGAAGTGGTCAGATTCAGTTAAATGGACGGACCGCTAATTTTCAGATTAGTCAACTACAAGACAAAGGACAAGGTGTCTATCAAATTCTTGAAGGGGATCAAGTATGGAATGTTATTAGCCCCGAATCCTGGATGATTGATGGAGGTCAAGATGTCGCAATCGGACTCCGCTTGAAAGATGGACGCTTAGAGACCCTTCGTTGGGTTCAGGACCGAGGCCCGGTTAGTGACTTTAGTCAAATCACAGCTAGTCAACGTTACCAACGACTATCAAAAGAAGGAACTAGCGCCTCAAGTAGCGAAGAAAGTTCAAGCAGTGCTGTGACTGCTGAAAGTTCTGTCGAGCAAAGCACAAGCTCTACAAGTAGCAGTTCTGCAAGCTCGAGCACCGCAGGTAACCAAGAGGAGAGGGATACTTCTTCATCTTCTTACATTATTTCAGGTAGTCAAGCAAGCGAGACTGAAACCAGCACGACAAGCAGCAGCCAGAGATCAGCTCAAGAAATTCAATGGAGCAATCAGAAACACCAAGCCCTGCAGAGCTATCTAGATAGCCTGGATTCAGGCGGCTATACCTGGGTCACCCCAAGTACTCTTGAAACCATCGATTCCAAGAAGGTGGATTTAGTTTTCGAGGATGGTCAGACCTTATCTGACCAGGATCAAATTCTAGATATTTTTGATTATAGAGCCAATGAGGGGGATAGCACCTTCCGTTACTTCTTTATCAAAAAAGAAGATGGCAGTGTGCAAATCCTTCGCAGTCAGAACTTGCAAGGTCCCAACTACCAAGTCGAAGTCGTTTCAGATAAACCTCTCACCCATTTATTCGAAGAATTGATCAAAAAATAGGAAGATTTTCTTAAAATCAACTTAAAATACTTGACTTTCGAGAAGCAAGTTTATATAATCAATTTTGTTACAGATAAGTCGGAAATCCAGTAACGCCAAGGGATTTCAACCCCTGGTTTCGTTTTTGAAGACTATTGAGATTCCGAACCTTTGAAGTTAATCTAGTTTAGATTGTTCTTCGTAAAAAGTTCGAAAATTTTAGTTTTTTTTAAGAAATTACTTGACTTCTAAAATCTGTACGCTTATAATATAAATGTAAGGTGACTTGAGTAAGTTTACCTGCAAAAGAAAAAGGAGATGTTACTATGAAAAAACTACTATATTCAACAGTTACTCTTGCAGCTTTGTTCGCTGTAGCTGCACCTGTTTTAGCTGACGATTGGAAAGTTGAAAACAGACCAGATACTAAACCAAGCGGTTCAGTAAATATTGGAGCTGAGGACGTCAAAGAATCAGCTGAAGGTGAAGGACGTCTTGAAATTGTAGATGGTAAACCTATCTATGTAATCCCTCGTGAAAATGGTTATGACGCAATTGAACTACCAGTTGGAGAGTACACAGGTAAAGATCCAATTACTGGAGAGCCTGTAGTTCGTAAAGATGTTAAGGTACCTGCTTCTGTTGCTGAGGGACCAGCTGTAGAAGATTCTAAAGAAACAAAAGAATCTAAATCAACTGATGCTGCTGTAAAATCTGCAGTTGAAGCAGCTAAAAAAGATGCAGCTAAAAAAGACGGAGCTAAAAAACTTCCTAACACAGCTGCTGTGAAATAAGGCAGTCTAATTATTTAGATTAAGTCTAGTAAAAGCGAGAGGAAAGAGGGTCTATGATTCCACTTTTGAACTCTCGCTTTTCTTGTATAATTTGAGGTAGAATATGAAAACTGGAAAGAAACAATTTCGGTCGATTGTGACGGGGTTCCTTTTGTTAGCGGGATTTTTCTTAGCTTTGGTGGGTTGTAGCACATCATCAAGCGAGCAAAATCAATCAACTTCTCAATCACAGGCCAAACAGGCATCCACCTATCAGCCGTCTGATGAGGAGAAGGCTTCTCTAAAAGAGCGTTTTGATCCTTTGGTGGCCACTAATCCTGATACAATTGGTTATGTTTATGCACCGGGAACCATGTTAGATGAACCTGTTGTCCAAACTAACGATAATGAAACTTATTTAGATAAGACATTTGATGGTGGACACGAACCTTACATGGGGACCGTCTTTATGGATATGGATAACAAGAAGGACTTTAGCGACCGTCTAACTTGGTTGTTTGGTCATGCCCGTGGTAGTAAAGTTCCAGATAGTCGGATGTTTAACGATGTGAACCATTACAGCAACAAAGAATTTTTTGATGCGCATCCCTATGTGGTTGTGGAAACCCCTGAACGGAAGTTCTATTATGAGGCTGTAGCCATGATAATTGTTCCTGAAACAACGGCCTTTTATCGCACAGAGTTTGATTCTGATCAAGATTTTGTGGAGCAATTAAACAATGTTTACAATGAAGCTCAGATTAAGAAAACAGATGTAGAGATTAAAGCTGAAGATCGTTATTTGGTCTTGTCTACCTGCCGTGAAGAGGATGAAACGATTCGTGCCAACCTCTATCTTCGCCAAATTCCTGACGATGAGATGGAAGACTTTCTTAAGGAGCATGGCGATCAATTGACTTATCAAGCTACTCGCTAATCTCATGAAGACCAGATTCAGTCTGGTCTTTTTCATATACTCATAGATGCCAACCGAGGTACTCTTTTTTGGTTTGGGTTGAATTTTGTCCTCGTCCCTTCTCTGTGTTAAAATAGAGGGATACAGGAGGATGCATGGAAAATACATTTCAGCTTTTAATGAATCAGATTGCTTTGCCGGGGGAGTTCTTGCGTTCTTCCTTGTTTCAGGGGGCGGAGCTGGATTCGGTGATCCTACATGAGAAGAGTCGGATTTGGGACTTTACCTTTGTCTTTGATCGGGTGTTGCCGATTGAGGCTTATCGGGTTCTCAAGCAGCAATTATCTGAGGAGTTTTCCAAAACCGGTAATCAGGCACGTTTCCGGATTCGGGCACGTGAGGTGGTTTTAGAGCCTGGTTTGGTTGCGGCTTATTATCGTGAGGCTTTTGAAGAGGGGCCGTGTTCCAGTCAGGGGTTCAAGTCTCTCTTTCAGGATTTAGAAGTGGTTTTAGATGAGGGGACTCTCTACCTTAAGGGGGGAGCTAATCTGGACATGGACCATTTTACCCAGAAGTATCTTCCGTGTTTGGAGGAGGCTTTGGAGGACTTTGGTCTGGGTCAGTTGACCTGCCAGCTTCAGGTGGAGGAAGCCTTATCTGAGGTGGAGCGGACTTTCTTTGAAGAGGAGCGGGCACAAGCGCTTTTGGCGGCTCAGGAGTCCTTGGCGTCTCTGGAAGAGTCTCTTCCTAAGGAAACTCCGACGCCTGCACCGGTTCCGGATTATTCGCAACGGTCGACATCGACTGTGGCTTTGGACAAGTCTAAGATTACACCTATGATTGATGTGCAAGGGGAGGAACGGGGACTAACCTTTGAGGGTTATGTCTTTGCCTTGGAGCATCGGGTGATGCGGACGGGTCGAGTCTTGATTTCCTTCAAGATGACGGATTATACGTCGAGTTTTGCTTTGCAAAAATGGGCAAAAAATGAAGAGGAAGCTAAAAAATTTGAGATGATCCGCAAAAACTCTTGGCTTAGGGTCCGGGGGAATGTGGAGTTGAATCAATACACGCAGACTCTGACCATGAATGTGCAGCAGGTTAAGGAAATTAGCCACCATCCTCGGAAAGATTTGATGCCAGACGGTGAAAAGCGGGTGGAATTCCACGCGCACACCAATATGTCGACCATGGATGCTCTGCCAGAGGTGGAGGAATTGGTGGCAACAGCCAATCGTTGGGGGCATGAGGCCTTGGCTATTACAGACCATGGAAACGTGCAGAGTTTCCCGCATGGCTATAAGGCGGCTAAGAAGGCTGGTTTGCGTCTGATTTATGGGATGGAGGCAAATCTGGTTGAGGATCGGGTGCCGATTGTTTACAATGAGCAGAATCTTGAGTTGTCGGAGGCGACGTATGTGGTCTTTGACGTGGAGACTACGGGTTTGTCGGCTGTCTACAATGATCTCATCCAGGTGGCGGCGTCTAAGATGTACAAGGGGAATGTGATTGCTGAGTTTGACGAATTTATCGACCCAGGTCATCCCTTGTCGGCCTTCACCACGAATTTGACTGGGATAACCAATGACCATGTGCGGGGGGCTAAACCTCTGGAGCAGGTTTTAAAGGAGTTTCAAGAATTCTGTGGGGATGCAGTGTTGGTAGCCCACAATGCAACCTTTGACGTGGGCTTCATGAATGTTAACTATGAGCGGCACGGTCTGCCTCTGATTAGCCAGCCGGTGATTGATACTCTGGAGTTTGCGCGAAATCTGTATCCAGAGTACAAAAGGCATGGTTTGGGTCCCTTGACCAAACGCTTCCAGGTTGCATTGGAGCATCACCACATGGCCAATTACGATGCGGAAGCAACCGGTCGCCTGCTCTTTATCTTTATCAAGGATGTAGCAGAAAAGTTTGGGGTTACCAATCTTGACCAGCTTAACAAACAGGTAATTAATCCCTCTTCTTACCAGAAGGCGCGGGTTAAACATGCAACTTTATATGTTCAAAACCAGACGGGTTTGAAAAATCTGTTCCAATTGGTTTCTCTTTCCAATACCCAGTATTTTTCGGGTGTTCCACGGATTCCTAAGTCCGTATTGGAAGATTATCGGGAAGGCTTGCTGATGGGATCAGCCTGTCAGGAAGGGGAGGTGTTTGACACCCTTCTCAGCAAGGGGCTTGAGAAGGCGGTAGAAGTGGCTGCCCAATATGACTTTATTGAGGTCATGCCTCCTGCCCTTTACGCTCCGCTGTTGGCTCAGGAGCAGGTTCAGAGTGAAGCGGAGATTCAAGACCTGATTCGGCAATTGATTGAGGTTGGTCGTCTAACTGGCAAGCCTGTTCTAGCGACGGGGAACGTCCATTACTTGGAGCCAGAGGATGCCATTTACCGTGAAATCATTGTTCGTAGTTTAGGTCAAGGAGCCATGATTAACCGTCCGATTGGCTACGGTGAGAAGGCGGAGCCAGCTCCACTGCCCCAAGCTCATTTTAGGACAACCAATGAGATGTTGGATGACTTTGCTTTCCTAGGTCAGGAGTTGGCTTATGAGATTGTAGTGACCAATACTCAGAATTTCAGCCGTCAATTTGAAGCGGTGGAAGTTGTGAAGGATGATCTTTATACGCCTTATATTGAAGGGGCAGAGGAAGAAGTTGCCCGCCTGACCTATGAGAAGGCCTTTGAAATGTATGGGAATCCGCTCCCGGACATCGTCGATTTGCGGATTGAAAAAGAGCTCAAGTCTATCTTGGGAAATGGTTTTGCCGTGATCTACTTGAGCTCGCAAATGTTGGTGCAACGGTCGAATGAGCGGGGCTACTTGGTCGGTTCCCGTGGTTCCGTTGGGTCTTCCTTTGTTGCGACTATGATTGGAATCACTGAGGTTAATCCCTTGTCCCCTCACTATTATTGTCCAGGTTGTCAGTATAGTGAATTTATCACGGATGGTTCGGTTGGTTCTGGATTTGACCTCCCTAACAAAGATTGTCCGGAGTGCGGTCTTCCTTTGAAAAAGGATGGGCAGGACATTCCCTTTGAAACCTTCTTGGGCTTTGATGGGGATAAGGTTCCCGATATTGATTTGAACTTCTCTGGAGATGACCAACCCAGTGCTCACTTAGATGTCCGAGATATCTTTGGAGCGGAATATGCCTTTCGGGCTGGAACGGTTGGTACGGTGGCAGATAAGACCGCTTTTGGTTTTGTCAAAGGCTATGAACGCGACTATCAAAAGATGTATTCGGAGGCCGAAGTTGAGCGCTTGGCGATTGGTGCTTCGGGGGTTAAGCGGACAACGGGGCAGCATCCGGGCGGGATTGTTGTAATTCCCAATTATATGGATGTCTATGACTTCACGCCAGTGCAGTATCCGGCGGATGATGTGACGGCGGAGTGGCAGACGACCCACTTTAACTTCCACGATATCGATGAAAACGTCTTAAAATTGGATATTCTGGGACACGATGATCCGACCATGATTCGGAAACTGCAAGACTTGTCCGGAATTGATCCGCAGGAAATTCCGGCGGATGATCCGGGAGTTATGGCCCTCTTCTCGGGAACCGAGATTCTAGGGGTAACGGAGGATCAGATTGGTACCTCTACGGGGATGCTAGGAATTCCGGAATTTGGGACCAACTTTGTACGGGGAATGGTGGATGAGACCCATCCGACAACCTTTGCGGAGTTGTTACAGCTATCTGGTCTGTCTCACGGAACCGATGTTTGGTTGGGAAATGCTCAGGACCTGATTCGTCAAGGAATTGCGGATTTGTCAACAGTTATCGGCTGTCGGGATGACATCATGGTTTACCTCATGCACAAGGGCTTGGAACCGAAGATGGCCTTTACTATTATGGAGCGCGTGCGGAAGGGACTTTGGTTGAAAATTTCTGAAGAAGAGCGCAATGGCTACATCGAAGCCATGAAGGAGAACAATGTACCCGAATGGTATATTGAGTCTTGTGGAAAAATCAAATACATGTTCCCCAAAGCCCATGCGGCAGCCTATGTGATGATGGCCCTCCGGGTAGCCTACTTTAAGGTTCACCATCCCATCTATTATTACTGTGCCTATTTCTCGATCCGTGCCAAGGCTTTCGAGTTGAAAACCATGTCCGGTGGACTAGAGGCTGTCAAGGCTCGGATGGAAGACATCCGTGAAAAACGGAAAAATAACCAAGCTACCAATGTCGAAAACGACTTGTACACAACCTTAGAATTGGTCAATGAGATGTTGGAGCGTGGATTTGTTTTTGGCAAGCTGGATCTCTACCGAAGCCAAGCGACAGAGTTTCTGATTGATGGGGATACACTTATCCCGCCCTTTGTTGCCTTGGAAGGTCTGGGAGAGAACGTTGCCAAACAATTGGTGGCAGCGCGTGAAGAAGGGGAATTTCTCAGTAAGACTGAACTCCGCAAACGCGGCGGTCTCTCATCTACCCTCGTCGACAAAATGAATGAAATGGGCATTTTAGGAAATATGCCTGAAGACAATCAATTGAGCCTTTTTGATGATTTGTTTTAGGCTCAAGAAAGGAAATAAGAATGGAAAATTTTGAAAATCTTTTGAAAAAGTATGCACATCTCTTGATCAAACGTGGGCTAAATGTGCAAGAAGGACAAATTCTTTTAATCAATGCAGAAGTGGAGCAGGCAGTCTTTACACGTATGCTTGTCGCAGAAGCCTATGCTCAAGGTGCAGGTCATGTCGTGGTTCAATGGAGCGATCAAGCCATCCAGAAAGAAGAGCTGCTTCATGCGGATGAGAAGTTTTTGACAGAGATTCCAGATTATATTATCGCCCGCATGAACTATCAAATTGAACACCGCGTGAGTCGTTTGGCACTTCGCTCCATTGATCCAGATGGTTTGGCAGGTGTTCCTGAGGATCGGATGGCGATGTCGGTTCGAGCAGCCAACCAAGCTTTGGCTCCCATGCGGGAAGCAACCCAATCCAACAAAGTTTCTTGGTTGGTAGCGGCAGCTGCTGGTCAAGCTTGGGCGGAGAAAGTATTTCCAGACTTGAGTTCAGAAGCCGCAGTAGAAGCACTTTGGGATCAAATTTTTAAAACTTGTCGAGTTTATGAAGAAGATCCAATCCAAGCCTGGATTGATCATGAAGAAAAATTGGAATCGAAAGCAGCCATTCTCAATGCTGAACAGTTTACAGCCCTCCATTACCAAGCTCCAGGTACAGATTTAATTCTGGGTATGCCTGAAAACCATCACTGGGAAAGTGCTGGTAGCCGGAATGAAGCAGGGGATTATTTCTTGGCCAATATGCCGACTGAAGAAGTATTCTCTGCTCCAGACTATCGCCGAGCAGACGGCTATGTAACCAGCACTAAGCCTCTTAGCTACAATGGCACCATTATTGAAGGCATCAAGGTTCACTTCCAAGATGGCCAGATCACCAAAGTAGAGGCTAGTCGTGGTCAAGAAACCTTGGAAAAACTCGTCTTTGAAAATCGTGGGGCTCGTTCATTGGGAGAAGTAGCTTTGGTTCCACATCAAAGTCCAATTTCTCAATCAGGCATTATTTTCTACAATACTCTTTTTGATGAGAATGCTTCAAACCACTTGGCTATCGGTTCTGCCTATGCCTTTAGCGTTGAGGGTGGAACAGAGATGACTGTGGAAGAACGACAAGCAGCAGGTTTGAATCAGTCTGACGTCCACGTGGACTTTATGATTGGTTCAGGTCAAATGGACATTGATGGTATCCGAGCAGACGGTAGCCGTGTTCCAATCTTCCGTCAGGGTGAATGGGCTATTTAGGAGGTTTTTATGATCGTTTCCCTTCTTACAGGTTTTTTGACAGGCCTAATAGCTACAGCTTTAACCAATCGTGAAGACCGCATGGGCTGTATTGGCAATATCCTTGTTGGCTGGTTGGGCTCCTGGTTAGGACAAACCTTATTTGGCAACTGGGGTCCTCAACTTTGGGGAGTTCCCTTTGTCCCAGCCATCCTCGGATCTTGTATCCTACTCGTTCTTTTCGTCAGACGGAATGATTTTAGGGGATAGAGAGTGGGACAGAACTAAATTTATTAAAATTTAGTTCATTACAAGTCTTTATTTCATGTTGTAAGCTGAAACGGTTTCTCGCCAAACCGACCTCGCTCTTTTATTGTTAGGCTCGGGTTCAAACAGTCTCTTCCCAGACTTTCTTCGCTTTCTTTATTTAATGCTCAGGTACAAACAGTCTCTTCCCAGACTGTTTGTACCCACATCCGGTCTAAAGGCATGTTGAATGCCTTTAGAGGTTATATATGAAATGAACTCAGTTCATGTCAATGTTGATTAGGTTGTTTTCGGAGGTCAAAGAGTCAGGAATTGACTCTTTGAGTTTCTGGATAAAAGAACATAAAGTGTTCTTTCAATAAAGGTGAACAATTGTTATTTGCTTCGCAAATCCTATCTGTTACCTCAAACAGTCTTTTAGTTGTTTGACCGAATCAACCACTGCGTCAAATTGGTTTTACTATCCAAATAGGAAAGTTGAGAATTTTGTATCAGTCTCCTACCAAAAGGGGAACGACTATGCGATAAGTTATTCATAGGTTTTCCTTTACTTCTTCGACGGAAGGTGGTAAACTAAAACTAGAAAAAGGGATGAGTTGTCGCTCACCCCTCAGCAGAACCGTATAGAACGGTAGCTCAGCATGAAAAGTTAAGAAATAACCGTCAACCTCGCTAAAGTCAGACGGTTATTTCTTTTTGTTTTGGTTGTGGTAGTCGAGATAGAGGCTAAGGATTTCAATCAACAGGGAAAGAAATTCGATAGTCAATCCGACTAGGTAAAACCAGTCCAAAAGAAATTCTCCTCTCTATAGATTTTTGACAATGTGCTCATAGGCAACACCCCCTTCTATAGATATGGAGCTACCGTCTGCGCGTTATCCGAACACGCCTCGTTAGAGATACTTTTCTGCTGGTCCAGTATAGCACGGTAAGTGGTGCTTTAAACCTAA
The DNA here is from genome assembly GCF_015686645.1 of Streptococcus sp. NLN76. Taxonomy (NCBI): domain Bacteria; kingdom Bacillati; phylum Bacillota; class Bacilli; order Lactobacillales; family Streptococcaceae; genus Streptococcus; species Streptococcus sp. NLN76. The sequence continues at coordinate 11,543 of NZ_JADPMS010000033.1, forward strand.
ATGTTCTGAATGGTAGTCAATTCGTTCTGAACGGAAGAAAAAACAGATTTTTGTGATTTTTATTTAAGCATATAAATCTTAGGTATGATTTGTAATTGTTATCCATTTAATATTAAAAGAGATCTTTCAATGTTCCCCTCCTTCTCGATTATTTATTGGCTCTGTTTGGTTTGGATTGGAGTTTAGGGTATAATAGTAGTAAAAGATTGAGATGGGATATAGATATGAGGATAGCAGATTATAGTGTGACGCGTGCTGTTTTGGAGCGTCATGGTTTTACCTTTAAGAAATCATTTGGGCAGAACTTTTTGACGGATACCAATATTTTGCAGAAAATTGTGGATACCGCTGAGTTGAGCAAGGAAGTGAATGTCATTGAAATCGGGCCAGGGATTGGGGCCTTAACCGAATTTTTGGCTGAACAAGCGGCTGAGGTGATGGCTTTTGAGATTGATGAGCGTTTGATTCCGATTTTGGGTGAAACCTTGGCAGATTTTGACAATGTTCAAGTGGTGCAGGCTGATATTCTCAAGGTAGATTTGGCGGAGCAGCTAAGCCGTTTCCGCAATCCAGACCTGCCTATTAAGGTTGTTGCTAATTTACCTTATTACATCACGACGCCGATTCTCATGCATCTCTTAGAAAGTGGCATTCCTTTTGCGGAATTTATTGTCATGATGCAAAAGGAAGTGGCGGATCGCATTTCGGCGCAGCCGGGGACTAAGGATTATGGCTCCCTGTCGGTCGCTGTCCAGTACTATATGGAGGCCAAAGTGGCTTTCATTGTTCCACGGACAGTTTTTGTTCCTGCGCCGAACGTTGATAGTGCTATTTTAAAAATGACACGTCTCCCTCAACCGGCCGTAGAAGTTTCAGACGAGGAGTTTTACTTTAAGTTGGTCAAGGCCAGTTTCCACCATCGTCGGAAGACACTTTGGAATAACCTGCAGGCTTATTTTGGTAAGGATCCAGAAACCAAGGACTGGCTTAGCCGTTCTTTGGAAGCGGCTGGGATTGCGCCAAGCGTGAGGGGTGAAACCCTAGGCTTGGAAGAGTTTGCCAGCCTAGCGAAGGCGCTGGAAGAGCAGAAAGGATAAGAAAGAATTTGCAAGGACGCATTATTAAGGCCTTGGCTGGTTTCTACTATGTAGAAGCGGAAGGTCAGGTCTATCAAACCCGAGCTCGGGGAAATTTTCGGAAAAAAGGCCAGACTCCCTATGTAGGGGATTGGGTAGAATTTTCTGCAGAGGAGCAATCTGAGGGGTATATTTTAGCGATTTCAGAGCGTAAAAATGAGCTGGTTCGACCACCGATTGTCAATATCGATCAGGCGGTTGTTCTGGTTTCTGTTCGGGAGCCGGATTTGAATTTGAATCTGTTAGATCGGTTTCTAGTTTTGCTGGAGCACAAGGGGATTTCCCCCATTATCTATTTGACGAAAACAGATTTATTGGCGAATCCCGCAGAGCTGGATTCTATCCGAGAGGTCTATACTGGTATTGGTTATCCCATGGTCAGTCGACCAGAGGAGTTAGAGCCCTTGCTTCATGATAAGCTGACGGTCTTTATGGGTCAGACCGGAGTGGGGAAATCGACCTTACTGAATCGTTTGGCGCCGGGTCTGGATTTAGAGACGGGAGAGATTTCCTCCAGTCTTGGTCGGGGTCGCCATACGACGCGGGCTGTAACCCTTTATGATCTCTTTGGAGGTAAGATTGCGGATACTCCAGGTTTCTCTTCTCTTGATTATGAAATTAGTCAGCCAGAAGATTTAAACAATGCCTTTCCGGAAATTCGAAGGTTCAGCCATGACTGCAAATTCCGGACGTGTACCCATCGCCACGAACCAGCTTGTGCCGTACAGCCAGCCGTGGAGGAAGGTGCTATCGCGACCTTCCGCTTTGACAATTACTTGCAGCTCCTGAGTGAAGTGGAGCAGCGCCGTGTGACCTACAAAAAGGGAGGAAAAAAATGAGAAAATTCTTCATTGCCCCATCGATTCTAAGTGCCGATTATGCGAATTTTGAGACCGATATGAAACGGATTGAAGCTAGCGGTGCGGAGTATGTGCATATTGACATTATGGATGGTCATTTTGTCCCCAATATTAGTTTTGGGGCAGGTGTGGTAGCCAGTCTCCGTCGTCACAGCCAACTCGTTTTTGATTGCCACCTGATGGTTAGCAACCCCGAGAGTCATCTGGAGGAGTTTGCGCGTGCGGGAGCGGATATCATCAGTATTCATGTGGAAGCAACTCCTCATATTCATGGAGCCTTGCAACGAATCCGGCAATTGGGGATGAAGGCCAGTGTGGTCATTAATCCTGGAACACCGGTTTCAGCCATCGAACATGTGCTAGGCTTGGTCGATCAAGTCTTGGTCATGACGGTTAATCCTGGTTTTGGAGGTCAAGCCTTTTTGCCGGAGACTTTGGAGAAGATTAGCCAGTTGGCAGCCTTGCGTGAGTCTAAAGGCCTAGACTTTGACATTGAAGTGGATGGTGGTATTGATGACAAGACGATTGGGCTAGCGGCAGAGGCAGGAGCCAATGTCTTTGTAGCTGGTAGTTACTTATTTAACGGGGGTCTGGAAGAGGGGGTGGACAAGCTCCGCCAGACGTTACGTGTAAATGACTAAGATTGTGATTGTCGCAGGAGGGCCTTTAGGGCTCTCTTTGCCACTTGAGGACCAGGTGACCATTGGGGTTGACCGGGGTTGTTTAACCTTATTGGAAGCAGGTTTATCACTTGATTGGGCTGTTGGTGATTTTGATTCGGTGACGATTGAAGAGCGGAACCGCATTTTTGAGCATGCCCAGCATGTGGTGGAGTTGGCGGCAGAGAAGAATGATACCGATTTAGAAGTAGCCCTTCGGGTGGTGCTGGAACATTTTCCGCAGGGAGAAGTAACGGTTTATGGGGCCTTGGGAGGCCGCTTGGACCATAGTTTGGCCAATTTGTTTTGGCCGAGTCAGGCAGAATTCGCCCCTCTCTTGGATCGGGTTCAGCTGGTGGACGACCAGAATCGCGTCCTATACCGCGGACCTGGCTGGCAGACCGTGGCGCCCCTAGTTGGATTCACCTATGTTTCCTTCATGGTGGAACCGGATAGCCCTTTTGAGATAGAGGGAGCTCGGTATCCGCTTAATGCCTCTAATTATTTTTATAAAAAAATTTATGGATCAAATGAGTTCTTAGACCGTCCGATTCGTCTGCGGGTGGAAAAGGGCTATGTTCTTATCATCTATTCACGGGACAGGAGGTGAGCCATGGAGCTGGTGCTGATACTATTAGGGATTGTGAATATTGTCTTGGGCTACCAGCTTTATCAAGCGTTGCAGCGGGGTCGTGAGGAGGAAAAGCGGGAATGGGATAACCACATTGACCGCTTGTCGGACCAACTAGATTTTCGTTTTACGGAGTTGGCCAAGGATGCCCAGGTACGTGAAGGTAAGTTGGAATTGCAGCTGACCGACCGTCTGGTTAGTCAGCAAGCCAACATCCAGGAAGAAATGCAGGACTTGCGAGCGGAGGTTCGGACCAGTCTGGCTCAAAATAGGGAGCAGACGGAGCAAGGAATGCGTCGCTTGCAGGAGTCTAATGAAGCCCGCTTAGAGGCTATGCGGCAAACCGTGGAAGAGAAATTGGAAACGACTCTGCAAAGTCGCTTGCGCACTTCTTTTGAAACCGTCTCCCAGCAGTTGGAGAGTGTGAATAAAGGCTTGGGTGAGATGCGGACTGTGGCTCAAGATGTGGGCAACCTCAACAAGGTCCTCTCCGGCAGTAAGAGTCGAGGAATTCTAGGGGAGATCCAGCTGGGTCAAATCTTAGAAGATATGTTGGCGCCGCATCAATATGAGCGGGAGTTTGCCTTAGTACCAGAATCACGAAATCGGGTGGAATACGCGATTAAGTTTCCAGGACCGTCCGGGCAGGAGGTCTACTTACCTATTGATGCCAAATTCCCTCTGGAATCCTTTTACCGTCTGGAAGAGGCTTTTGACCAAGGTGACAAGGAGGCGGTGGCCCAGGCACGTAAGGACTTGTTGCGGGCGGTCAAGGGATTTGCGCGTGACATCAAAACAAAATACATTGCGCCACCGCGAACCACAGACTTTGGGATCCTCTTTCTACCAACGGAGGCCCTTTATGCAGAGCTGGTTCGAGATCCACTCTTTCTGGATCAGTTGCGCAAGGAAGAACAGGTGGTTCTGGCTGGACCATCGACCTTGGCTGCCCTGCTCAATTCGCTAGCTGTTGGATTCAAGACCCTTCACCTACAGCGCAACGCAGAGGATATCAGCCAAGTCCTGGCTGCGGTCAAAAAGGAATTTCAAAACTTTGGCCGGGTCTTGGACAAAACCCAAGAACAACTGCGCACCGCAAGCGGCAGCCTAGACCAATTGATTGGAGTCCGCAGCAGAGCCATTGAGCGCAGCTTGCGGCAGATTGAGTTAGAAGAAGAACTAGACCTTGCCAACTTGCTCTCATGGACAGAGGAGGGAAAACATGAAAATTAATCAAATGAAAAAAGATGAATTCTTTGAAGGATTTTATCTCATTAAAAAGGCAGATTTAAGACAGACTCGGGCTGGAAAAAATTACTTGGCTTTCACTTTCCAAGATAATACAGGGGAGATTGAAGGCAAGCTTTGGGATGCTCAAGAGAAAAATGTGGAAGATTTTCAAGCTGGACGCGTGATTTTTATGCGTGGACGGCGGGAAGTTTACAACAATACTCCACAAGTTAATCAGCTTTCGATCCGTCTAGCTAGGGCTGGTGAACCAACAGATCCGGCTCTCTACAAGGAAGAACCACCGGTAGACCCGGTCCAATTACGGGAGTATGTTTCGGAATGCATCTTCCAAATTGAAAATCCAGTCTGGCAGCGCGTGGTTCGGGCTCTTTTTCAAAAGTATGACCAAGCCTTCTATACCTATCCAGCAGCTAAGACCAATCACCATGCTTTTGAAACAGGGTTAGCTTTTCACACAGTAACCATGCTGCGGCTGGCCCAGTCTATTGTTCAGATCTACCCTCAACTAAATTTGAGTTTACTGATTTCGGGCATTCTCCTACATGACTTAGCCAAGGTGCTTGAGTTGACAGGCCCAGACCATACTGAGTACACTGTACGTGGGAATTTGATTGGCCATATTGCCTTGATTGATGAAGAAATCACCAAGGTCTTGGTGGAGTTAGGTATCGACGATGAAAAGGAAGATGTTGTTCTTCTTCGCCATGTGGTCCTCAGCCACCATGGCTTGTTGGAATACGGTAGCCCGGTCCGACCACAGGTTATGGAAGCTGAAGTTATCCATATGATTGATAACATGGACGCCAGCATGATGATGATGACAAGCGCTTTAGACAAGGTAGGTCCTGGTGAAATGACTGCCCGTATTTTTGCTTTGGACAACCGAAACTTTTATAAACCGCTATTGGAAGACTAGCCCAGACGAAGTGGGATTTAGGCAGAGCAATGGTGGAACGGATGGTGATACCTGTCAAAGATTGTTCTTGGATTTCGGTTCATTCTTGGGAAATGCGTGAATTCCGAAGGTTGCTTGAGGAAAATGAGCGAAGTTTTCAATTTATTCTTCTTCTGAGCCTCCTGAAAGACCAGAGGAAATGAAAAAAAGCCGAACGTTTTTACATGTTATGTGATATAATTGTAAAAAACAAGAAAAAATAGGTTGAAGAAATGAAATTAAGAAGAAGTGAGCGGATGGTTGTGATCTCCAACTATTTGATTAACCATCCGTATGAGTTGACTGGTCTTAATACATTTGCGTCCAAGTATCAAACGGCTAAATCTTCTATTTCTGAAGATATTGTGATCATTAAGCGGGCTTTTGAAGAAATGGAAGTTGGTCATATCGAGACCATCACAGGTGCTGGCGGGGGTGTCATTTTCAAGCCTTCCATTTCTAAAGAAGAGAGTCTCCAGATTGGAGAAGAGTTGCGGGAGCAATTATCAGCCAGTGATCGGATTTTACCGGGAGGTTATATTTACCTGTCCGATCTATTGAGCAACCCAATATTGTTGAAGAGCATTGGTCGTATTATCGCCAAGGCCTTTCAAGATGAGCCCATTGATGCAGTGATGACCGTAGCGACCAAAGGGGTTCCCTTGGCCAATGCGGTAGCCAACGTCCTGAACGTACCCTTTGTCATTGTCCGGCGGGACTTGAAAATTACGGAAGGTTCGACGGTCAGCGTCAATTATGCGTCTGGTTCTAGCTCACGGATTGAAAAGATGTTTCTTTCCAAGCGGAGCTTGCCGGCTGGCAGCCGGGTACTGATTGTGGATGATTTCCTCAAAGGCGGCGGAACCATTCGTGGGATGATTAGCCTTTTGGATGAGTTTGATTCCAGCTTGGCAGGTGTTGCCGTTTTTGCTGACAATGCCCAAGAGAAGCGTGAAGCTTTTGATTACCGCTCCCTCTTACGGGTGACCAAGATTGACGTGGATGCGATGCAGGTAGATGTTGAACTTGGAAATATTTTTACAGAAAGTACGAATGAGGTTACAGAGTGAAGCAGTTTTTAGATCGGTTTGACCAGAGCTCCATTTGGGTGCGCATATTTATTTTGGCCCTCTTGATGCTGGTCTTGATGATGGGCTTAGCAGTTGCACGCAGCATGCAGCGAGGTCAACAATCCCAAACAAGAATCACAGCACCGTCCTCCTCCTCCTCTTCTTCCTCTAGTAGCAAATCGCCAGAAGAAGAAGCCTTTGAAGAGGCAGAAGATTTTGTAAAAAAAGTTGAAGAAGAGCAGAATGAGGGAAACCTACGTGCGGCTAAGGAAAAGGTTGATGCTCTTCCAGACGGAGATCGGAAAAATGACTTGAACAATCGGTTGCAAGCTGTCGCGACTGTCTTGGGCTTGGATCTTCAAACCTTGAGTTCTTCCTCAAGTTCACAAGAGGCAGCCCCAGCGCCTTCTTCTGCCGCGCCAGTTGCGCCGGCAGCGCCAGCGGCTAGCCAGGTAACCACCTATGTGGAGCAACCGCAGCCAGCTTACTCTGTTCCAATCTATGAGACACCGCAACCGGTGGTTCCGGCAACGGAGAGTACGACGGCAGGTGAAAGCACTGTTATAGAATAGGGAACAAGACTAGCTCTTTTGATGTCAGAGGAGCTAGTTTTTTTGCGCTTTTTCTTTCTATTTTTATCAAAAAAACAATTGACAGAAGCGGAAGGATTTGCTACTATAGTTGACGGTACTTTTTACTTTTGGTCTCTCAAAAGTGTACAGAGACGTGCTGACAAATGTTGCAAAAGTACACCGTCTCAGGGCTGTCACCGGTGCCTGATATCCAAAAATAAAAAATTACAGGAGAATGTAGATGCCTACAATTAACCAATTGGTTCGCAAACCGCGTAAATCAAAAGTAGAAAAATCTAAATCACCAGCTTTGAACGTTGGTTACAACAGCTTGAAACGTGTTCCAACTCGTGAAAACTCACCACAAAAACGTGGTGTTGCGACTCGTGTTGGTACCATGACACCTAAGAAACCGAACTCAGCTCTTCGTAAATTTGCTCGTGTACGTTTGAGCAACTTGATCGAAGTGACTGCTTACATCCCAGGTATCGGACACAACTTGCAAGAACACAGCGTGGTTCTTATCCGTGGTGGACGTGTAAAGGACCTTCCAGGGGTACGTTACCATATCGTCCGTGGTGCTTTGGATACAGCCGGTGTTAACGATCGTAAACAAGGTCGTTCTAAATACGGTACTAAACGTCCTAAAGGATAAGAAGGGGGATAAGAGAGAATGAGTCGTAAAAACCAAGCGCCTAAGCGCGAAGTATTAGCAGATCCACTTTACAATTCTAAATTGGTAACACGTTTGATCAACCGTGTTATGATGGACGGTAAACGTGGTACAGCGGCATCTATCGTTTATGGTGCCTTCGATCAAATCAAAGAAGCAACTGGTAATGATGCACTTGAAGTCTTCGAACAAGCATTGGAAAACATCATGCCTGTTCTTGAAGTACGTGCGCGCCGTGTTGGTGGTTCTAACTACCAAGTTCCAGTTGAAGTTCGCCCAGAGCGTCGTACAACTCTAGGTCTACGTTGGTTGGTACAAATCGCGCGTGACCGTGGTGAGCACACAATGCAAGACCGTCTTGCAAAAGAAATCATGGACGCAGCAAACAACACTGGTGGAGCTGTTAAGAAACGCGAAGATACTCACCGTATGGCTGAAGCTAACCGTGCCTTCGCACACTTCCGCTGGTAAGATAGGATATTTTAGCGTTAAACAAATGCTAGCCAAAATAGGAAAATGGACGCAGCAATTTCGGTTGCTAGGAAATTTATCTTTTTGGCAGACATTTGTAGCTAATATTCAACTAAGATTAAGATACCAAGAGTGAGCCTGCCTACGAAAAATAGGAAATCGAAGCAGAATGCTTTGCATTCAATGAGAGTTATCTTTTTTCGTTGCAAGCAGGCCACTCGGGTTCAATTAGAAGGTACGAGGATGTACCAGCATAATTCAGGAGAAGCGGGTGGGTCTTACCTATCTGCTTTTCTTGGAATATGGTATAATATTAAAAAAATAAATTATAGGAGAGACAAATGGCTCGCGAATTTTCATTAGAAAAAACTCGTAATATCGGTATCATGGCTCACGTTGATGCTGGTAAAACTACAACTACTGAGCGGATCCTTTACTACACTGGTAAAATCCACAAAATCGGTGAAACCCACGAAGGGGCTTCCCAAATGGACTGGATGGAGCAAGAACAAGAGCGCGGAATCACTATCACATCTGCTGCGACAACTGCTCAATGGAAAGACACACGCGTTAACATCATCGACACCCCAGGACACGTGGACTTCACAATCGAGGTACAACGTTCCCTTCGCGTTTTGGATGGTGCGGTAACCGTTTTGGATTCCCAATCTGGTGTTGAGCCACAAACAGAAACTGTATGGCGCCAAGCTACTGAATATGGTGTTCCACGTATCGTATTTGCCAACAAGATGGACAAAATCGGTGCGGACTTCCTTTACTCAGTAAGCACTCTACATGACCGTTTGCAAGCAAACGCACACCCAATTCAATTGCCAATCGGTGCTGAAGATGACTTCCGCGGAATCATTGACTTGATCAAGATGAAAGCTGAAATCTATACCAACGACCTTGGTACAGATATCCTTGAAGAGGACATCCCAGCTGAATACCTTGAGCAAGCAGAAGAATACCGTGAAAAATTGGTCGAAGCAGTTGCAGAAACTGACGAAGACTTGATGATGAAATACCTTGAAGGGGAAGAAATCACAAACGAAGAGTTGAAAGCAGCTATCCGTAAAGCTACCATCAACGTAGAATTCTACCCAGTTCTTTGTGGTTCTGCCTTCAAGAACAAAGGGGTTCAATTGATGTTGGATGCAGTCCTTGACTACCTTCCAAGCCCACTTGATATTCCAGCTATCAAAGGTATCAACCCAGATACTGAAGAAGAAGAAACTCGTCCTGCATCTGATGAAGAGCCATTTGCAGCTCTTGCCTTCAAGATTATGACAGACCCATTCGTTGGTCGTTTGACTTTCTTCCGTGTATATTCAGGTATCTTGAACTCAGGTTCTTATGTTATGAATACCTCAAAAGGTAAACGTGAGCGTATCGGACGTATCCTTCAAATGCACGCAAACAGCCGTCAAGAAATTGAAACAGTTTACGCTGGTGATATCGCTGCCGCTGTTGGTTTGAAAGACACTACAACTGGTGACTCATTGACAGATGAGAAAGCTAAAGTTATCCTTGAGTCTATCAACGTTCCAGAACCAGTTATCCAATTGATGGTTGAGCCAAAATCTAAAGCAGACCAAGATAAGATGGGTATTGCCCTTCAAAAATTGGCTGAAGAAGATCCAACATTCCGCGTTGAAACAAACGTTGAAACTGGTGAAACAGTTATCTCTGGTATGGGTGAGTTGCACTTGGATGTCCTTGTTGACCGTATGAAACGTGAATTCAAGGTTGAAGCGAACGTAGGTGCTCCTCAAGTATCTTACCGTGAAACCTTCCGTGCTGCTACTCAAGCACGTGGATTCTTCAAACGTCAATCTGGTGGTAAAGGACAATTCGGTGATGTTTGGATTGAATTTACACCTAACGAAGAAGGAAAAGGTTTCGAATTCGAAAACGCAATCGTCGGTGGTGTGGTTCCTCGTGAATTCGTACCAGCCGTAGAAAAAGGTTTGGTTGAGTCAATGGCTAACGGTGTTCTTGCAGGATACCCACTTGTTGACGTGAAAGCTAAACTTTACGATGGTTCCTATCACGATGTTGACTCATCTGAAACAGCCTTCAAGATCGCTGCATCTCTTGCATTGAAAGAAGCTGCTAAGACTGCTCAACCTGCGATCCTTGAGCCAATGATGCTTGTAACCATCACTGTTCCAGAAGAAAACCTTGGTGATGTTATGGGTCACGTTACAGCTCGTCGTGGACGTGTTGACGGTATGGAAGCACACGGTAACAGCCAAATCGTTCGCGCTTATGTACCACTTGCTGAAATGTTCGGTTATGCAACTGTTCTTCGTTCAGCATCACAAGGACGTGGTACCTTCATGATGGTATTCGACCACTACGAAGATGTACCTAAGTCTGTACAAGAAGAAATTGTTGCGAAAGCAAAAGGTGAATAATCACTAAAATAAAGAAAGAGGAAGATGAAGACTTCCTCTTTTTTGCTGCAAAAAAACCGAGAGTTTCCTCTCGGCAGAAAACCAAGTTTCCCTCAAAGTAGGATCGTGGAAGTTCAGTAAAGGTTTGGTTGTGGTTGCGGTCAAGATGTTTAGAAAACTAGCGTAATGGTCACAACCGAGGAAATAGAAATCACTTTGATAGGCTACTTGGTTTTCAAAGACAGTTTATCAGATGATTGGGGATTTGTAACAGGAATGTTCTAAAATGTCGTGAAAACGTCCTGAAATGCATGGAAGGGGTCTGGAATCCTGTGTTGTTAGTACTAAAAATCCTTGAATATATGAAGGTGACGCAAGATAAATAGAGCAGAGCTTTAAATGTAAGCCTTGCATTCACTTGTGGACTATAAAATTCCTAATTCAATGGCCCGTAAGACGGAGGCTAAGCTAGACTGGGTTCCTAGTTTTTCTTGAATGTTGGCTAAGTGATTATTGACAGTTCTTCGACTAATTGCTAGTTCTTCGGCAATTTCGTCTTGTTTATAGTAATGTCGTAAGAGTTGAAGGATGTGGATTTCTCTTTGTGTTAAGCGTTGGTAGCTAGACACTTCTGGTTTTGGGAAATAGTGATTCCCCTCTAGGATTTGTTGAACACCTTGAGTGATTGTCGTCATAGGTAAACCCGAATTATTCATACCCTGAATATCTTTGCGTAACTATCAAAAAAATCATCAGAAACAAGCAATAACCAATTGCAGTTCTGATGATTTTTATGAACGATCAAGCTTTTCTATAAATAAAGATGGGTCTGCTACCTTAGCACCCTAAAAAAGGGTAGACTCCGCCCTTGGTGCGACTCTCGATTTTTAAAAATGTATTCTATTTGATTCGGTATCCTAATTTCCTAACAAAGGAGGACTGGTATCCCTTACTGCATAGAGAACGGGGAGTGAGAAATCTAGTCTGGAAATTCGCTCAAAGAGAGCCTGAAACTCATCCTTCAGAGAATAGAGATTAGACAGTTTTAGAATTTGTTTTCTAGCACTTTTGACGCATTTTCCAGCTATATTCACAAACAGTTTCCGAAAACGTTTCATCGTCAAATTCTTCACAGACCCACTAGCTAGATGCTTCATAAATAAGGAAAGATTATAGGCCAAGCAAGAAATCATCATACGAACTTCATTCTTGATTAGAGTTGAACTATCTGTCTTATCCCCAAAAAATCCAGACTTCATCTCTTTTATGAAATTTTCAGACTGTCCTCGTTTTCGGTAAAGTTGAAAACATTCTTCGCTAGCACCA
>NZ_JADPMS010000034.1:0-22768 GCF_015686645.1 Streptococcus sp. NLN76
CTGCTTTTCTGATGCTGTTTATGCCTGTAAACAATTTCTGAAAAACAGGCTCACTTCTTCTAAGTTGAAAACTTACATAGAAAGACATTTATCAATCATTCGTCCAGGTCGGACGTTTGAAAGGCGATTGAAAAATCAATCAGTAGTAAGTTTCACCTATAGAGTATCATAATTTTTAAAAAAGGGCACAAAAACCTTTATTTGGCGTGCACAAAAGGACCACATTTGAAAGTCTGATGTAATTATGAGCTTTCAAATGTGGTCTTATTTTAAATTCTAGGTCTTAACTTAATGACATTGTGGATTTATCCAAGGTTTTTTCTTGCAATCTTGGAGGTATCATGAAATTTGCAATAATCGGTGCTTCTAGCCGCATTGGTTTGGAAGCGATTGACTTAATTCTAAGTGAGACAGACTGGGATTTGAATCTTTTTCTACGGAATCAGGAAAAATTATCCCATGTGAATTTACCGAGTGATCGTGTGCATATCTTTGAAGGTAGTGCCGACAGTGTTGAGGATTTAGTACCGGCTCTGGAAGGAGTGGACTTTGTCTTCGCTAGTCTTGCAGGAGATATGGAAGCACATGCAAATGCCTTGGTTACTGCGATGAAAGAAGCAGGTGTGGCGCGCATGAGTTTTGTTACAACGCTTGGGATTCTTGATGAAGTCCCTGGTGCTTTTGGAGCATGGAATAATCAGGCAATTGGTGCTTATTTGCCCCCTTATCAGGCTGCGGCAGAGATTATTGAGGCTTCAGACTTGGATTACACCATTTTCAGACCTGCTTGGTTGACCAATCAAGCGGAAGTGGACTACGAGGTAACCTTGCGGGATGAGCCCTTCAAAGGGACTGAGATTTCTCGCCGCAGTGTAGCTGCAGCTGCGCTTGATCTGGCAAGAAATCCTGAGAAATACAGCCGTCAAAATATTGGTCTAAACAAACCAGGAACGGATGGTCCTAAACCTGCCTTTATGTAATACTCTTTGAAAATCAAATTTAACTGTTGTCAAGTCAGACAGTAGACTGTCTGCGGCTCACTTCCTAGTTTAAGATTGATTTTCATTGACTATAAGTTACGGGTGGCTATCCAACCATAAATCATGAAAACATCCCGTCAGTTCAACTGATAGGATGTTTTTTATGCATAGGACTGGTCTTTAACCATAGTTAAAAATCCAGTAGGAAGACTGCCTCACTTTAACCACAATCCGCTAGCCGCAATTAAGCCTCTTCCCAGATTTTCTTCGAAAAAACCAACGCTGGAAATCTCTTTGTAGAGCGCTGCGACTGGTGGACTAAGAGTTTTTTGGTGCTGAATGTTTTCAACAGATAATTGCCGAAGAGATTCGGCTAATTCCATCAGAAATCGTTTTTCATCATTTTTTTCAGAAAATAGATTTTTAAAGTGCAGTAAAATGTTTCGTTCCGATTCAGTTATCTTCGGATCAAGGATAAGATTGTAGATTTGGTTGTGGATGTTTTCAAAGTTTATTTTCATTCTCTACCCTCTATATCCTGGAAGGTAATAGCCTTGTCCGAGTGATTTTGCCCAACCAGTTGTGATTGTATTGGTGGTTGCCTCAAAAATCCCTTTCGTGACTATATAATCCCATTTACCATTTGGATAGCGACAGGAATAACCATTTGCTCCTTCCATTATAAATTTACAAGTCCCAGAGTTTCCTCCATATATATTTGTAAGCGTACGTGAATTGAGTTTTGTTAGCATAGATATAACCTCCATTAGATATAGTGAATCGAAAAGTGTCGATAGTAAGAGTGAGAGGATTGATTTAAATGTCAGAACAAAAGTGTAATTTTTTCTCTCTTAACTCTTCATTCGTAATCTTAAAGCTTTTCTAGAAAATCTTCAAGAAAAAACCAATCTTTAATTTCTTTGTGTGAAACAATAGAATCATTTGAATATTCCCTCTATCTATCGTACAATAGAGATTGTGAAACTAGGAGGGAGGGTTCGGTTTGTGAAGAAGATTAGTCCGAAAAATTGGTTGTTATTTGTGATATTTCTGGGAATGCTAGTGGCGGCTTTGTTGCTGTTGCCGATGATTCCTGAACAGTTTGATCGCTGGCAGGCTAGTTCTAAGATTGAGCAACTCAAGCAGGAGAATGCGGCCTTGGCTAAGGAGTCTAAGAGTGCCAAGCAATACGGTCGGATCGGTCAAGCCGAGGTGGTGGCTTACTATCCTAGCAATTTGGAATCCAGTACCAACCAGCAAATTCAGGACCTAATCTTAGCGGATACGCAGACCTTGAATCCTGAAGGGGAAGATAAGGATTTGAATGCCTTGATTTTTTATTTAGTGGATAAAGAAGAAGGGGCTTTTGCCAATACCCAGCAGGTTAAGCTGGTAAAAAGGGAGTATCCTGTATCTCCAACTTATGTAGGAACTGAGAAAGAGACAACTCTCGCTTCTTACTACTATACAGATGAAGGTGAACAACTTCGGATGGATCAGCTCTTCCAGGATCCTGAAGCAGCTCACTCCAAAATGCTGGATATGATCAAGGCCAACCTTTTATCTCAGAATTTAAATGCCAATCGTGTGGCAGAAGTGATCGAAAGTTTGCAATACACAGACTTAGCCGATTGGGATTTCTACTATGATAAGAAGAGCTTCTGGATTCAACTTCCTCAAGCAATTGGAGAGGTCAAGCAAGTAGCGGTGCCTTTAACGATTTTGTTTGATGTGGTCAATCCAGAGATGCTCAAAGGAGCGGATGCAGAGTCCTACCGGGCTTACATGGCTCCTTCGACCAAGAAGGTCATTGCTCTCACTTTTGATGATGGTCCGGATACCCAGCTCACACCGAAGCTGCTCGATATTTTAGACAAGGAGAAAGTTCCTGCAACCTTCTTTGTATTAGGACGGAATGTAGCTGGAAATGAAACGATTCTGCGCCGCATGAACAAACAAGGGTCAGAAGTGGCCAACCATACCTTTAATCATCCGAATCTACAGCTCATGACAACAGATGGTGCCTTGGCTGAGATTCGCGAGACGCAGAGTGAAATCAAACGAGCGACTGGTATTGATTCCAAGCTCTTCCGGCCGCCGTTTGGAAACTACACAGCTCAGACTCAACTGTATGCAGGACTTCCAACGATTTTGTGGTCCGTGGATACCTTAGATTGGCAGAACCACAATCCAGAGATGATTCTAGACCAGGTGAAGACCTATGCACGACCGGGGGGGATTGTCCTTATGCATGATATCCACAAAGAGACGATTGATGCGGTACCGGCAGTTATTGATTACCTCAAGGAAGAAGGTTATGAATTTGTGACCGTGACAGAATTACTCAAAGTCAAGGGCATTGATCCACAAGGAATTTACTATGACCGTGATGGTCTGATTGAATAACATACTCCGTTAGGTTATCTTTTATTACTGTGTTAGCTCGTCTTGCCATACTTGAGTATTGTCTACAACTCGCTGCTTTGTACTAAAAGCAAATTAGAAGACTAACAAAAAGCAAGGATTGATTTCCTTGCTTTTTGTTATAGCCCTAAAACTTCAGGTTTAGCCGCAGCCAATTCACGGTAAAAGGCTGCACGGGTTGTGTAAATATAAGGAGATAGCCAGAGGCTACCGATTCCAAAAGTTAGGATGGAAAGCAGAGCCCAGCCAATAAAACTAAGGTCTAAGAGAAAGAGGTCTAGTTTATGACCATCCATCAGAATCCGTGATTTGGTGATGGCTTCAGTTGGTTCGATGTCTTTACCTTGGGCGACCAAATCTTCAATAATATAGTTGGTCATGGAATAGGAATAGGACTTAATCAAACCTGGTACGATCAATAAGAGGGTCCAACAGAATAAGAAAATATACTGAAGGATACCGCTGATGAGGACAGGCATGAAACGACCTTGGCGGAAAGCAGTAAAGAATGCAGTGAAGATATTTTCTTCCTTTTGCTTGTCTAAAAGGTTAAGAAAGGCCATTTGAGCACTAGCGAAAAAGAATAAGGACAGGATTCCTCCAAGACCATATGTGAGCACACTAATGATTCCAGGTAAAAATGTTAGCAACATGGTTAAGCCAACTGCCCAAGTCCAGTTGCCAGCCAAAGCTTCCTTGGCTTGATTTTTTAACAGTGTTCGATTCATGAAATCCTCCAAACAATTGTACAGTGGTTAGTATAGCAGAATTGGTAGCTTTGTCAAGATATGAAAAAGACCAGGCATAAGGCCTAGTCCTTGTTTCTCTCATATTCCTCTGATTCTGTTTCGCTTAGAATAGCAGCAATTTTCGTATTGATGAGGTCAATGGCAACTTTGTTGGTGACCCCTTCTGGAATAATGACATCCGCATAGCGTTTGGTAGGTTCGATAAATTGGTGATACATGGGTTTGACCACTTCAAGGTACTGTTTGATCACAGAATCTAAGCTGCGACCGCGTTCCTCAATATCCCGTTTAATCCGTCGGATGATACGAACATCATCGTCGGTGTCTACGAAGATTTTGATATCCATGAGGTCACGGAGACGCTTGTCTTCCAATACTAGAATTCCTTCAACGATAAAGACATCTTGAGGTTCTTGGCGATAACGGCGGTCGCTGCGGGTATGGGCAGTGTAGTCATAGGTTGGGATATCTACAGGTCGTCCAGCGCGGAGTTCGCTCAATTGTTCAATCATCAAATCTGTGTCAAAGGCTAGGGGATGGTCATAGTTGGTTTTGACCCGCTCCTCAGGAGTTAGGTGAGACTGATCCTTGTAGTAGGAATCGTGCTCAATCATGGCAATCTTAGCATTTGGGAAATTGGACAAGATGGCCCGAGATACACTGGTTTTTCCGCCACCGGATCCACCTGTTACACCGATAATGATTGGTTTTTTATGCATGAAATCGTCCTCTCTATTTTTCCTATTCATTGTACACTATTTTCCCTGCTATGTCAGTAGCCTGGACCATGTTATAATGGAGTGAGGTGAAAAAATATGATTACATTTGGAATTTTAGCAACCAGCCCGATTGCCCATGAGTGGATGAAGGCTGTGACAGTAGCAGGGGGCTATAAACTTGGTGCGGTTTATTCACGAAGTCTTGAGAAAGCCCAAGCTTTTGCGGATCAATATGGTTCGGAGATAGAGACTTACGACTCTTTGGAGTCCTTCCTCGCGGATCCCAAACTCGACTTGATTTACATCGCCTCGCCCAATGGCCTTCATTTCCAACATAGCCGCTTGGCCCTTGAAGGTGGAAAACATGTCGTGGTGGAGAAACCAGCAGTTTTACGTCCTTTTGAGTGGGCCAGCTTATTTTCTTTGGCCAAGGAAAAAGGGGCTATGCTCTTTGAAGCAGCACGGAATGTGCATGAAAAGGCTGTAACCCTTGTTTCCGATTTTTTGAAAGATCAGGAAATCTTGGGAGCTAATCTGCGTTATGGCAAATACTCTTCTAAAATGCCCGCCCTATTAGCCGGTGAGTTGCCCAATGTCTTTTCTGCTACATTTGGCGGTGGTGCCTTGATGGACTTGGGGATCTACCCTCTCTATGTGGCCCATTACTGGTTTGGGAAACCTGATCAGGTTTCTTATCAGGCTCAAAAATGGGATTGGGATGTCGATCTGGCAGGTCAGGCCAACTTGGTCTACCCAAGAAGTTTGGTGACGATCCAGACTGCAAAAAACTACACGACTTATCTGCCAAGTGAGATTTATACCAGCCAGGGAACCTTGATCTTGGATTCGGTAGAAGAGATCAAGTCTATTCGCTTTCGAGATTTGGCTGGTGAGGAAGAAATTATTCCTGTTCAAGCTGCCAGTCACCAGATGGCAGAAGAGGCTGAGGATTTTGCGCAGATCATTGAGAACGAAGATTGGCTTGCTTGGGAAAAATGGGCACAGCTGGCCCTTGACGTCCATGAAACGATTTGGAAATTACGCCAAGATGCGGCTATTGTATTTGAAGGAGACCAAGATGTTGAATAATTTTCCCCAAGTCTGGCAGGAACGCTGGCAGGCTGACGGCTTTGACCAAGCTACGCCAATTCAGGAAGCACTCTGGCAGCCCATTCAAAATGGAGAATCGCTGCTAGGGATTAGCCCAACTGGAACAGGAAAAACACTGGCTTATTTATTGCCACTCTTATTAAAGGTGCGAAAAGGCCAAGGGCAGCAGGTGCTCATCTTAGCTCCTAATAGTGAGTTAGCAGGTCAGATTTATGAAGTGACACAGGCTTGGGCCCAAGACTTGGGCCTTAAGACACAACTCTTTTTGTCCGGTTCTAGCCAAAAACGGCAAATGGAACGCCTGAAGAAAGGGCCTGAGGTCTTAATTGGAACCCCCGGACGGGTTCTAGAATTGGTTAAACTCAAAAAAATCAAATTACTGTCTATTGATACCATTGTTCTGGATGAATTTGACCAGTTGTTGAGCACTTCCCAATTACCGTTTGTGGAGCGTCTGTTGACCTATGTGCCTAAGACCCACACCCATATCTATATGAGTGCGACTCAGGGGATTCCGATGGACCAGCTGCAGGAAGGCACGCGCCTGATTGCCCTCGGTCAAGAAGAAAAATCCAGTCACTTACAGCACTTCTACATGCAAGTGCCCCAACGTGAAAAAGTGGCGACCCTCCGGAAACTCTTAGCAGTGGATGACTTTCGAGCCCTGGCCTTCTTCAATGCCCTATCAGATGTGGGCAATGCGGAGGAGAAGCTCCAGTACCATCACTTGCCAGCCTATTCCTTGGCTAGTGATATTAATGTACAGATGCGTAAACAAATCTTGGATCGTTTTAAAGATGGCTCCATCTCTCTCCTCCTAGCAACCGATTTGGTAGCCAGAGGAATTGATATCCAAGGTTTAGACTGTGTGATTCAGGTGGATTTGGCACGGGATAAGGATACCTATACCCACCGGGCTGGACGTACCGGCCGCATGGGGCGACCAGGTTCTGTGATCACCTTTGTCAGCCATCCCCAGGAATTGAAACAACTTAAAAAATATGCAAAGGTTTCTGAAATTCAATTAAAAAACCGAGAATTATTTTTGGTAGAGGAAGATTAAAAAGCTGTTTGGGCCTTGTCCCAAACAGCTTTTTTCAGAAAATCGAAGTTTTTTCAAAAACATCTTGTAAATTATACAAAAACTATGTATAATATTCACATCAAACAAGAGGAGATACAAGATGAACGTAAAAAATATTCTTAAAGGAATGGCTGTTTTAGGCTTGGGTCTTAGCTTGGCAGCCTGTGGTTCAAGCACTGCTTCAACACCAGAAGCCATTAAAGAAAAAGGGAAATTGGTCGTCGCAACCAGTCCAGACTATGCTCCATTCGAGTTCCAGACTTTGATTGATGGGAAGAACCAAGTTGTGGGTGCAGATATTTCTTTAGCTCAGGACATCGCCGACGAATTGGGGGTCGAGCTCGAAGTTTCAACCATGAATTTTGATAATGTGCTATCGACCCTTCAGAGTGGGAAGGCGGATCTAGCCATTTCTGGTCTGACCAGCACGCCAGAGCGGGAAGCCGTTCTCTCCTTCTCAGATTCTTACTATGAGAATGGGCATTCGCTCCTAGTTCGGGCGGAAGACAAGGATCAATACCAATCTTTGGATTCTTTCAAAGGAAAAAAAGTGGCGGCGCAAAAAGGTTCGATTCCAGAACAAATGGTGAAGGATCAGTTAGCGGACGCGGAATTGGTGTCCCTCCAAGCCATGGGAGAGGCCATTAATGAATTGGTCGCTGGCAAGGTGGATGCTGTAGCCATTGATGAACCTGTTGCCCTAGGTTATATCAGCCAAAATAAGGCTTTAGCAATCGCCCAAGCTGGGCTAAAGTCCGATGAGTCTCAAGGTAACGCGGTTGCCATGCAAAAAGACAACAAGGAATTGCAAGAAGTCGTTAACAAGGTCATTGCCAAGGTTAAAAAAGATGATAGCTATACCAAATATTTGGAAGAAGCAAGTAAGTACACGGTAGTAGAAGAATAGGAGTAAGACCATGCAATTAAAAACGGTATTGAAAGGTGTTGGGATTCTGGCTCTAGGCTTGGCCTTAACAGCCTGTGGTTCTAGTAGTTCAGGGTCTACCCCTGAAGCGATCAAGGAAAAAGGGAAGCTGGTCGTCGCAACCAGTCCAGACTATGCTCCATTCGAATTTCAAACCCTTATCGATGGTAAAAACCAGGTTGTCGGAGCGGATATTTCCTTAGCACAGGACATTGCGGATGAACTTGGGGTTGAATTAGAAGTCTCAACCATGAGCTTTGATAATGTTTTGACCAGTGTAACAGGCGGCAAAGCTGATCTTGCCCTCGCCGGCCTCTCCAAAACACCGGAACGGGAAGAGGTGGTCACCTTTTCGGATTCATACTATGAAAACGGACGGGTCCTGTTAGTCCGAGCTGAAGACAAGGAAAGTCTCAAAGATTTAGAAAGTTTTAAGGGCAAAAAAGTAGCCGCTCAAAAGGGAACCCTCGAAGAACAATTGGCAAAAGAGCAAGTGGCTTCCGCTGAATTGGTTTCTCTCCAAGCCATGGGTGAAGCCATCAACGAATTGGTTGCCGGTAAAGTAGATGCAGTAGCCATTGACGAAGCCGTAGCTCTTGGCTATGTATCGCAAAATAACAAATTGGCGATTTCAGACGCGGCGCTGAAAACCCAAGAAACCGTCGGTACAGCCGTTGCTATGCAAAAAGACAACAAGGAACTCCAAGAAGTTGTCAACAAGGTCATTGCTAAGGTTAAAAAAGACGGTAGCTACGCCAAGTATTTGGAAGAAGCAAGTAAATATACGGTTGTAGAAGAATAAGGTTAACTGATTAGTCTAATACTCATTGAATTTCAAATTCTGACTTTGTCGAGCCTCTTTGATGCGTGCACGCACTACCGTCATAGTCTTTCCTTGTTATTTTTTGAAATTCTGAGAGTATTTTGATTGAAATTAGTTAAGTCTGAGTTAAGGGAATAAAACGAAGGAAAAGAAAAAAGGGACCGATTCTTGTTTTTGAGTCAATACAGTCCCTTTTTTCTTATATTAAAAAGTTTAGTTGTCTATGGGATACAGTTCTTAAATATTAGAACCTTTTTTTCAACTGCTTTAGGGAGATTACTGAGCAGGTGAGTAGCCAAAATACTACAATTCCAACCTTGGGCCAGGCGATGTCTTGATTTTGAAAGAATGTATTGCGAATTAAATCTCCCGAAGGAACGAAGGGCAGGAATTGATAGATTGCAAGAATTGCAGCAGGTATCCGTTCAGCTGGGTATAGAATCGGTGCGAAGAGTAAACCAATCATCAAGATAATTTGTGTCATTAAAATTGTTAAACTAGGACTAGTAGCATAGGCAATAGAAAAACCAAGGCTAATCATCGTTACAAGTATGAGATAAAGGACCAACAGACCTGACCAACTAAAGGTAGGTAGGATCCTAAATTTTAAAAATACTACTAAGAAAGAAATACAGACACCGGGAATAGCCGAAAGGCTCCATATAAGTATATCTGAAAGAAGGATAAGTTCTCTATTTACAGGAAGGGTTTTTACATAGGTTACAAGTCCGTTTTCTTTATCATTTGTTAAGGTCTGTGGAGCGATCGTTGTCCCGATGGTCACCATCCCCATAGTAATTGCACCAGATGCCAGGTAAAGATTAATTTGATCATCCGCTTGTGGTATGATCTGCGAGTAACCAAATGTTAGAGCCAAGGTCATCAGTAGTTGAAAAATGCAGCACAGTAGCAATAAATTCCTGTTTCGGATGTAGCTCCAGCTCATCAAAGCTAATAGTTGTTGTCGCTTACTGGTCATCGTTCATCTCCTCGTATTGGTCATTTAAGGTTACAGTTGTTATGCTGTAATGGCTAATTTCCTCTCTTTCAATTTTTTTCGTCATCCACGTTAGAACCTGTGGTACCTCTCCATTATCTGCTCGGACTTCAATCTGACCATCTTCTTTGTGAATGAAGGAAAGTGGGAAATCCATTAACACGTGAAGGTTTTGAGGAAGAAAACTGATCTTTATTTTAGCTTGATGGGAGAGTTTTTTAACAGATCCTGCTGCTTTAATTTGTCCTTGTTCCAATAGATAAAAACCGTCAGCATATTGTTCCACCTCAAGAATATTATGGGTAACAACGACTACTATATGTCCGCAAGCCGTTAATCCTTGAAGGTAAGACCAAAGTAACTTACGACGGATGGGGTCAACATCATTGGTCGGTTCATCTAAAAGTAGGATGGGAGGGGGAGCGATGACGGCCATCGCAAAAGAGGTTAGACGCTTGAGACCACCAGATAAATGATCCCCAGATTTGTTTTCCCATTTCCGAATATCTAGAGCGTCTAAAATGTGCGACACCTGCTCTTCTAATTCTGAACCTAACAATCCCCGAATTTTGCCAATTGCACGAACTGCTTGGCGGATTGAAACGCCTTTTAGAGGGGCATGCAACTGGGGCATCATTGCTACCTTCATACGTGCATCATCGGGATTTATTGTTAGGGATTGATCCTCAAACAGTACTTGGCCTGAAGTCGGCTTAACGAGACCTACGATCTGATTGAGTAGGGTCGTTTTTCCTGCTCCGTTATGACCGATTAAAGCAGTTAACTGACCAGCAGGGAAAGTACACGTAATATCTTTGTTTGCGAAAAACTGTTCTTTTTCATACTGTTTGGATAGATGTTTAATTTCTAAGTCCATGTTTCATACTCCTTTTCATCGCTATAGTATGAAAAGATTTCCCAGTCTTCCACATTTCCGTCTCCACATGTAGGACAATCTTCTTCGTAGCGGGGCCATGGATCATGGCAGAATGAAGCTCCATCTTCAAAGTTTACTTCAAATTGTGTACTTAAACTCATCGGTGGTGTGTAATTTGTGAGAACCCTGACGAATTCGTCTGCAAGTACTGCACTTAATTGAAAAATAGCTGGTCCATAAGCAATTGTAGGCGGAGAAAAATTTATTTTTTGAAATCCTAAAAACTGCCCTACAAAATTTGGCGAAGTTTTTGTATAGTGAATGTTCAAGCAATCAAAACAACCGGTTATTCCGGGAATAACAGAATAGATGCGTCCTCTACTTATCTGAGAACCACCAAATATACAAGGAACTCCTGCCTTGATGATAGCTTCATTTACACGTCTCTGTGCGGTAAAAGGAGGCTCATCCATGACGCAAATCACAATTGTCGCTTTAGATTCTAAAATAAGTTCATACACATCAGCTGAAGATTCTATTTTTTTTGTAATAGCTTTTAATGCGACAGACGAGTTCATTTTTCGAAACTCTCTTTCGGCAACTTTTGCTTTACTCAAACCAATATCGTCTTGCTTATAGAGAAGTTGACGTCCTAAATTACTCAGCTCGACAGTGTCGTAGTCTACGATTGTCAGTTGTTTGGGTCCTAAGCCAGCTAGTAAGGTTAAAACATTTGCCCCACCTCCCCCTAGCCCAAGCAGTAGAACGGAACTCTCGTTAATGTTTCTCTGTATATCTATACATTTGTTAATATCCTTTAAATATCTACGGAAATAATGAATATTTGGAATATATCTATCGTCAATTATTGGGAGCTCACAATATTCTTCTAAAACATCTGCTTGATCCAATAAATCAATTCCAAATTCGATATCCTCAGTCGTTAAAGTAGGATACATTTCTTTTAGATTCTCAATCACAAGGGATAGTGGTTTTCCATTTAGTTGATTTGCTAAGGCCAACAGCTGTCCTGAAGGGTCTACAAATTCTTTCGTAATACCTAACTGAGCTCCAATTCGAAAAACGGTCTCATTTATTGAATAGATAGGGTAGATATTTTTTACGCATGGTCTTTTAAACTTCATCGTACTTCCTCCTATAGTCTTTTAGTTTATCTTTTATTACTGTGTTAGCTCGTCTTGCCGTACTTCAGTACTGTCTACGACTCGCTGCCTTGTACTAAAAGTAAACTAAAAGACTATAAATGATAATCTTGGATAGAAAAAGGGGATTAGAAATCTGTGATATTCCTAACCCCATGGTTTTCTTCATTCCTAGAAAACAACCCACAGAACATCACCAGCCTGAATAGGCTCACGAACTTTTGCCTGTCGCATATCCCCATCTCCTTTCTATATTTTCCTTATTTTATCTTTTTAATGAGTCGCCATAGATTCTTATGTAAAAAACTGCAGATTTTATGTCATTTTTGGTATAATAAAATCAATAATTTATCAAGGAAGGTGGATTTATATTGCTTAAACTAGCCATTTGCGATGATAACCCTCAAGCAAGTACGATAGTCGAATGTGCGCTAGCAGAGAATTTTTCAGAAATAGACTATACGTTAGATATTTATGAAAAACCTGAAAAATTATTGCAATCTGGGGCATCTAATTACCATCTTCTTTTTTTAGATATTGAACTGGGTTCACAGTCAGGTATTGATGTTGCTGCGAAACTGCGCAAACAAAATCCGGATATTCTGATAGTCTTTCTAACAAGTCATCGTGAGTATATGGAAAAAATTTTTCCACTTCAACCCTTTGATTATTTATTAAAACCACTAGCATTAGAACGTCTTAAACAAGTGATGGAGCGGGCGGAACAAGTTTTAGTCCTAAGTAAACGATTTTTTACTTTCTCCTACAATCATGTTCATTATAATCTACACATGATGGAGATTTTATATTTCGAAAAGGAAGGGCGTAAACTTGTCATTCATACTTTGACAGGAATCCATACTTGCTTTATGTCCACTAAGGAAGTATTAGAGCAAGTTGCAAACTATTTTGTGCAGTCTCATAATTCTTATATCTTTAATGTTCAGTATTTTTATAAACTTGAGGGAGGGAATGTCATCTTATCTCATCCAGATGGTCGATGGAGCTCCTTACCAATTAGTCGGAAGTTTCGTAAAGAACTTCCAAATCAGATCTTTCAAATTTTAAGGAAGCTAAATGGTTTTAATTAGTCTGTTTCATATTTATACAGCTATCGCAAATATCTTTATGATGGGTTACTTTTTCTATCAAGAATCCTATTCAAAATTCCCAAACTGGAGACAGATTCTGTTTTTAGTAGGACTAGTAGGAGTGGAAGTCTATGTCTACTATCAAGATCTATCATTAGCGGCTATCGTTTCTATCCTTTGTGGAGGGGTCGCGAATCTCTATTTAGCTCGTATCTACGGACATTCTTGGAAACAAGGTGTGTTTTGGACATTTTTCTTTTTAGCTCAAAGCTTACTTCTAGAGAGCTGTTTGGCACTAGTTCTGATGAATTTTATTGCCAATTTGTACACCATTGAAAGTCTTTTTATCTACATCAATTTACTGATTTTACTGGGAGCACTGCTAACTTTTTTCTTAAAACAATTTGTACGTCCAACCGAGGGAGGTGCTAGCATATTAAGATTGACCATTGTTCCAATCATTACAGCAGTTCTCCTATTTTTGGAATTGACGCAACAACAAAACAGACTCATTTTAACTTTTGGCCTGCTCATCATTAATGGACTTGTACTTTTCTTCTATGATTGGATGCAGAAAGAAGAAGTGGAGCGCATTCGAATACAATCAGAAATGGAGAGATGGGAAGGACTGCTAGAGAGCGCTAAGGCTACTCGGGCACTCAAACATGATTTGAAAAATCATCATGTGACCCTCCTTGCTCTTCTGCAGGAAGAGAAGTATGACCAAGTGAAACAGGTTCTGGGGCAAAATCTAGCTAGCTTGGAATCCTCAGAAACTTTTTATACGAACGACGGTACTTTGAATTACTTGCTCAATCAGAAACAGAGTGAGGCGAAAAAAGTTGGTGTAGAGGTCCGTATCCATTGTCTCTTGCCTGAGAATATAGCGCTTAATCCGAATATCATTGCAATTCTCTTGGGGAATCTACTGGATAACAGTATTGCGGCAGTTGCTCGGCTTGAGACTGCTGCTTCTCCTATAGAGTTACAGATTTACTATTTTAAAAACAAGTTAACGATTGCCATCCAGAATCCTTTTGATATTAAAGAAAAAAGCAGCCGTGTCCACCGTCAAAAGAGTGGTCTTGGAACGAAAAATATTCGAAAACTCGTCAGTAATAACGGTGGTCTTTACCATCAAGAAACTGATGGCCCTTTCTATAAGGTTGAAATTATTTTCCCTCGTGTGGATTTAGTTACAAGTGTGATCAACTAACTTTTCTGCTGCTTTTTAAGCATTGTAGGTTACAACTTTTGTCTTCAGTTCCATTTCTAGATAAGATTAAGTCTATTTTTAAGGTAATGGAAGAAAGTTAGAACATGCTTGTTGAAGAATGAATATGCAGAGGTTAGATGCTCCCAGTCTTTGGTTTTTATTTAAATACGTATTACACGTATGGCGTGCTTTTCTTGTCAGGAGATAAAATCACTATGCTTATGTCGAAAAAGAAAATGGTTGCGCTACTTTCCTCTCATGGCTGGAAAAAGTTAAGGAAAGAAAAGAATCTCATGTAAAGATGGATAAATCTGGTCAGAGACTTATACCGATTCCCAGATGGGGAGATCGATTGGGAAATGAATAAGGGTTAAACTTTTCTAAAACTCTATCAGAAGCGATAGCTGAGAAGAAATTACAGAATTTTTAAATAGGTTTTTGCTTGAAATATTAGACTTCCTGCGAAACTAATGTATATGATCCAATTTCACAGCAGGATATATCGCATAACCACACTGAAATATCTTGTGACTCAGTCTTTTTTCAAATGATAACTCCGATGAATCTCAAGTTCCGTCAGTGTTTTGCAGGAAGTCTAATGATAGAAATGAAGGGAGTATAGATGAATAAAATACGTTTTTTGTTAAAAGTATAAGCGTTGCTTCCCTATCGCTTAATGTACATGGAAGCTCCATTCCAAAAACTCTTGATTAGGCAGCGAAAATGAATCTTAAAAAATTGAGAATGATTGATAAAAGATTGGGGATGACATAAGAAGGTAGAGATCGTATTGGCTGAACTAAATTGTTTTGTATAAAGGCGCAGTACCTCAAACATTAGATGTAGACTCTAGTGATTAGGGTCTTTTTTGATATCCGAAAGGGCTATCTGAATGTATAAATTTATCGTATAATAGAAAGCATGAATACTAAACCAAGGGCAGCTTATGTCCATATACCTTTTTGTACACAAATATGCCATTACTGTGATTTTTCTAAGGTCTTTATTAAGAACCAACCGGTAGATGATTATTTACGGGCTTTGATGGAGGAGATTCGGGCTTATGAGCCGGGGCCTGTAGATACGCTTTATATCGGGGGTGGAACGCCGTCAGCTTTGTCGGCACCGCAATTGGAGTTCCTCTTGGAAGGCTTGGCGTCGATTTTTGATATTAGCCAGGTGCAGGAGTGGACCTTGGAGGCGAATCCGGGGGATTTGTCTCAGGATAAGATTGATGTGATGGCCAAGGCGGGCTTGAATCGGATCTCGCTTGGAGTTCAGACGTTTGATGATCGAGAATTACGGCAGATCGGTCGGATGCACCAGGAGAAGGATATTTATGAAAGTATCGATCAGCTCAAGGCTGCAGGTTTTCATAATATTTCCATTGACTTGATTTATGCCTTGCCCAATCAAACCATGGACCAAGTTGTCACCAATGTGGAGAAGGCTTTGGCCTTGGATATTCCCCATATGAGTCTCTATTCCTTGATTTTGGAAAATCATACAGTCTTTATGAACCGGATGCGACGGGGACAACTGAATCTCCCTCAGGAGGATTTGGAAGTGGATATGTTCCACTATATTATCAATCGGCTCAAGGAGGCGGGCTTTGATCATTATGAGATTTCCAATTTTTGCCGGCCTGGTTATGAGAGCCGTCACAATCTCATGTATTGGGATAATGCAGAGTATTACGGTCTAGGAGCAGGAGCTTCGGGCTATTTAAATGGCGTTCGTTACCGAAATCATGGTCCTATCCGCCATTATTTAGAGGCGGTTGCGGCTGGAGATGCGCGTGTCTATAAAGAAGAACTCAGCCTCAAAGAACAAATGGAAGAAGAGCTTTTCCTTGGACTTCGCAAACGGTCCGGGGTTTCGATTCAGCGATTTGAGCAGAAGTTTGCGCGTTCTTTTGAAGAAGTCTATGGTAAAGTCGTAGCCAAATTGCTGGAGGAAGGCTTACTGATTCGGGAAGGGGATCGGCTTCGAACGAGCCAGAAAGGGCTCTTTTTAGGAGATACAGTAGCCGAACGATTTATTCTGGAGTAGATATGGGAAAAGTTTTTCAAGAACGAGTTCCAATTCGATTTGAATGGGTAGATAGGACAGGTCGAATTTCCCTGCCTCGTTTTATCAGTCAATTATTGCAATTTTCTGGTAGGCAATCACAAGCGCTGGGGATTTCTGACCAGGACTTGGCTGACCGCTATGGCTTGGCCTGGATTGTCTTGGAGCACCAAGTTACGGTCACGCGCCTGCCTGGTTTAGATGAGGAAGTTATTCTAGAAACCGAGGCCTTGTCCCACAACCGGTTTCTCTGTCATCGGAGCTTTCGGGTGCTGGATACATCCGGTCAGGTCTTGCTGGAGATGCAGTCCTTGTTTGCGCTTTTAGATTTGTCCAAGCGAAAACTCAGCCGGGTTCCAGAGGAGCTGGTCCAGCGCTATGGCTCGGTTTTCCAAAAACGGGGACTGAACCCCCACTCTTTTGAGGCATTGGAGCAGTTTGAAGAGGTGACCCATCCCCTTCATTTTTTCAATATAGATCGGAATGGGCATGTCAATAATGCACATTATTTGGAGTGGGCTATGGCCAGCTTGGGTTTTGATTTTTTGGAGCAGCACCAAGTTGAGCGCGTGGCGATTAAGTATGTGAAGGAAATTCGGAGAGCCGATGAGGTTGTCGTGCAGACGCAGGTAGAGGGTCGGCGGTCGCGCCATGAAGTCTATGCTGATGGCGATTTGCGGGCTCAAGTTGAAGTAGAATGGAGAGAGAATCAAGATGTATAAGGGATATTTGTTGGATTTAGATGGGACCATTTACCGGGGCAAGGAGCTGATCCCAGAGGCGCGTGATTTTGTCCAGGAGTTGCAGAAACGGGATATCCCCTACCTCTTTGTGACCAATAACACCACCCGCCGCCCTGAGGCCATCCAGACCATGTTGGCCGAGCGCTTCGGCCTCTCGGTCCCCCTCTCTACCATTTATACCGCTAGTCTTGCGACAGTGGATTATATGTTGGAGAAAAATTTAGGGAAGACCGCCTACGTCATTGGTGAGGACGGGTTAAAGGCAGCCATCTCCGAAGCCGGTTTTGAAGAAGATCCTCTTAACCCAGCCTATGTGGTGGTCGGATTGGATACTGATTTAACCTATGAGAAGGCTAAAATTGCCAGTCTAGCTATCCAAAATGGTGCCCATTTTATCGGAACCAATCCAGACCTGAATATCCCTACAGAAGAAGGACTCTTGCCAGGCGCTGGTTCCCTCGTTCGGTTCATCCAAGCCAGCACCCGGGTGGAACCTGTCTATATCGGCAAACCTCAAGCCATTATCATGGAAAAAGCCTTGGAACGCATTGACTTGACCAAAGAAGAAGTGGTTATGGTCGGGGATAATTACATGACCGATATCCGAGCAGGGATCGATAATGGCATTGCCAGTCTACTAGTTCTGACCGGATTTACCCAAGCAGAAGAAGTACCTGACTTGCCAATCCCCCCAACCCATGTGGTGGCTTCCCTAGCGGAATGGAGTTTCCATGAATAGGCGGATTCTGGGCACAGGCCTGATTCTCGTGTTTTGGGGCCTGTCTGCCTCCATTCTGTTAACCATCCTGGCTTTTGATCTAGGCTACCCCCTCTTTCTAGAGGTCTGGGATTTACCAGGTAGACTAGGCAGGCCAGCCCAAGATTTAGCTCGGCAAGTAGACGTTCTGATGGATTACCTAACCCTGCCCTGGGTGACAGAATTGAAGTTTCCAGACCTACCCTCTTCGGAATCAGGACTCTACCACTTTTTCGTGGTTAAACTCCTCTTTCATTTCTGCCAATTGGTTTTTCTCGGAACAAGTATTGGAATGGTGATCACCAAACCTTGGCGCTGGTTACCCTCGTCTTGGTACCGAACGTGGATCCTGCTTCCACTAGGCCTTGCTTTTTTAGCAGTCTTAGTCGGATTTGACCAGTTCTTCATCTGGTTCCACCAAATCCTATTCCCAGGAGATTCCAGCTGGCTCTTTGATCCTGCAAAAGATCCGATTATTTTGTTACTGCCACAGGATGCCTTTATGCTCGCTTTTGTTTTCTGTGGAATCCTCTATGAACTTTATTTCCTTTCTTGGTACATTTATGCCAAAAGAAAAGAGCGCCGATAAATCTTCGACAACTCTTTGAGAAAAGTGTATACTGGAAAAGTAGAAAGTTACAAAGCGGGGCGAAAATCTGAATCTGGAGGTGATGCTTATGCAGGAACCACCTAGAAAGGAAATTCGCATGAGTGTTGAAGCTGCCATAGGGCTAATGCTTCAATTCGGGATCTTACTCCTGGCACTGTTGACATTTATTGTCTTATGTATTAACCATATGAACAAAAAATGACAAACAGCCGCTATGAACTTGACAGGTGATTAGCGGCTGTTTGTCGACAATCAATTTGTCCCGTCTTTACAACGGTCTACGATGAGGTTGAGTTAGCACCTCAACCTCTTTCATAACTAGTATAGCAAATGATTTTCTTAAAGGCAAAGAAATAGTGGTTGAAAGTGTATAGTCTTTTAGTTTACTTTTAGTACAAGGCAGCGAGTCGAAGACAGTACTGAGGTACGGCAAGACGAGCTAACACAGTATTAAAAGATAAACTAAAAGAGTATAAAGTCAACTCATTATCCTGAAAATCTAATAGGCCAGTTCCGTAAAGGGGCTGGTTTTTTGATTGTTAGGGGAGGGAGGACAGATCGATTGAAATTCCGATGAAGCCCCTCCTTAATTTTAGAAAGAGATAGACAGTTTGGACCGAATTCGATAAAATAGAAACAGACCTGTGCCTATATGCACTAGATATGAACTATAGGAGTATCTTCAGATGATGAAACGCCCAGCACACACACACACACATATATATATATATATATATATATATATAACTTAGTTTTAGTGAATTTTTTTGAAATACAAGATCAAACCTGCTCTTTATTAGGGCAGGCTTTTTGGCGTACCTCAAAAAGAAATGGGGTGGCCTAATTGGTGAAAGAAAACAAACCGCGATTAGAGTTGGAGTTTGAACAAGAACTGATTCGTCGTTTGACCTTAGGGGAAAGTCAATGGACCTATCGTCCAGACATTCGAGATGTAGAGGATTTATGGGAAAACTTTTTTAAAATCCTTGCTGCTAATAATGTTCGATATCTATCTGATCATCCATTAACGGAACAAGAAAAACATCAAATTAAAAACCAATTGAACTTTGCGAACTTCTATGAGGCTGCTAAATGGCTAGCAGGAGAGAATGGGGTCGCAAAAGTGATGGTTCAGAGGGAGGATGCCAGCCTTGGTCGGATTCGCTTAGTAGTGGTTCAGAGAGAGGATGTTGCTGGTGGTAAATCCTGCTACGAGTTAGTGAATCAGGTTGTGACCAAAGGAGAAGCCAGTCGGCAGAGACGAGGTGATGTGACTCTCTTGATTAATGGTTTACCCATGATTCAAATTGAGCTAAAATCTCGTTCTAAACCTTTCATGGATGCTTTGAGACAGGTGAGAAAATACGAGAAGGAAGGACAATTCAAGGGAATTTA
Source organism: Streptococcus sp. NLN76 (assembly GCF_015686645.1). Classification (NCBI taxonomy): domain Bacteria; kingdom Bacillati; phylum Bacillota; class Bacilli; order Lactobacillales; family Streptococcaceae; genus Streptococcus; species Streptococcus sp. NLN76. The sequence goes on from NZ_JADPMS010000034.1 coordinate 19,734, forward strand.
TTCATGCCTTCAAATGTTTGTTGTTTCCAATATTACGGAAACACGATACATAGCAGCCGCCAAAGATTCAAAGATTAACCCACAGTTTTTGACCAAGTGGGTCAGTAAAGAAAATCAACCCATGCCACATCTTTTCGATTTCGCTCAAGAGGTCCTGTCAATCCCAATGGCTCATCAAATGGTGATGCAGTATAGCGTCATCGACGATGATAAAAAGGCTTTGATTTTATTACGACCTTATCAAGTACATGCGATTGAAGCGATTAAGAAGGCCAGTCAAGAACAAAAATCAGGCTATATTTGGCATACTACTGGGTCTGGTAAAACACTGACTTCTTACAAGGTAAGTCGCAATCTCTTACAGATTCCAACTATTCGAAAAACGATTTTTTTGATTGACCGTACTGACTTGGATCAACAGACAACCGCAGCATTTGAATCCTATGCGGAGAACGATACTGTTGATATTGATCAAACAGATGACACACGTGAGCTGCTCAAGAATCTAGCTTCAGAAGACCAGCGTGTAATCGTTACGACCATTCAAAAATTAAATACCCTGCTTCGCCAGTTTGAGGAAGGGAGACATGCTGGTCAATTAAATAGAGTTCGAGAGCTAAAAGTGGCTTTTGTTGTGGATGAGTGCCACAGGGCTGTGACACCAGAACGCCAGCGCATCTTGGAAAAATTCTTTTTCCAATCACTCTGGTATGGCTTTACGGGAACGCCAATTTTCAAGGACAACAAACGGGAACAAAAAGGAGACCTGGCACAGACGACAGAGGAACAGTATGGTCCCTGTCTCCATCATTACACCATTAAAGAAGCGATACATGATAAAGCCGTCCTTGGTTTCCAAGTGGAGTACAAACGGACGATTACAAACATGGAAGAGGAGCTGATTGACGATACTGCTTACGATTCAGAAGAACACATGCTGGCCGTTTTAGACGCTATTCTCAATAAATCCCAGCGCAAGCTTGGCTTACATCAAGGTGTTGGCAAAAGCTATGAAGGACTTTTAACGGTAAAAACCATTGCGCGGGCGCAAGCCTATTACGATTTAATCCAAAAGATTAAGGCAGGTCAAACGAGTCTAAAAATTTCTAAATCCGTTCAAGAAAAACTTCCAGACTTCCCGAAAGTTGCGATTACCTATTCGGTGACGGAAAACGAAGAAATGTCCTCCTCAAACCAAGATCATATGGCTAAAACGCTAGCAGATTACAATGCCATGTTTGGGACTCACTTTGGAGTGGCTGACCTCTCCTCTTATAATTCTGATTTGAACGATCGGTTGGCACGGAAAAAAGAAAAATTTGCATTCCGTGAAGAACAATTGGATGTAGTTATTGTGGTCGATCGACTTTTAACCGGCTTCGATGCTCCCTGCCTATCAACCATTTTTATCGACCGCCAACCCATGAAACCACAGCATCTGATTCAAGCTTTTTCCCGTACTAATCGTTTATTTGACAAGTCTAAAGAATTCGGGCAAATCGTTACCTTCCAAACCCCTGATCGCTTTAAGGCTAAAGTGGACGAAGCTCTTAATCTCTATTCAAATGGCGGAGAAACAGCTGTTTTGGCTCCATCTTGGGAAGAGGAAAAGGCAAAATTCCTTGATAAAGTTGCTCAACTTCGAGAAGTTGCCCCAAGTCCGAATCAAGTTCCAGAATTGGAAAGTAGTGACATTGAATTGAAACGATTCGTCAAGGCTTTTCAAGAATTTGACAAAATCTTTGCCTCCGTTCAAGTCTATTCCGATTACGAACGAGAAAAGCTTTTGGAATCCGTAGGTCTTAGCCGAGAAGATATTGAAGACTATAGCGGTCATTACCAAAATATAATTGAAGAACTCCGTCAGCGCAAGCCTGAGGATGAAGAGGATACTGAACCACTTGATATCGAGTATGAACTGGAATCCGTTCGAACAGACGAAATCAACTACCATTACATTCTCTCGCTTATGGAAAATGTCGTTAACAACCAAGAAGACATCCTTTCCAAAGGAAAAGTTGTCGCAGACTACATCGCAGACTTAGGTAAAAATAACCGACCTTTATCCCAAGTGATGGAAGAATTCTGGCAAGAAGTCCAAGAAAATCCCCAACAATACAAAGGCCAATCCTTCGCCCATCTGTTTGAACAAAGACGAGAAGAAACCATCCGACAAAAAGTTCTTGATAAAGCAGCAGAATGGAGCATCGGCGCAGATGAATTACAATTCATTGTCGACTACTACCGCCCCGGCCAAGAAAATCAAATCGGTGAGAAAGACCTCATCGCCACCTATGACCACAAAAGTTATAAAGCTCAACACGGCGACCAAGCCCTCTCCCTTCTTAAATATAAACGAGCTGTTAACCCAAATTATTCATACCTAACTTAAAAACCTTCCAGAAACCGTATTGATCACAGGGTTTCTGGAAGGTTCTGCTTTTCACCCATTGGGTGAAACATTCGACTAGACAAAAGAGGATTTCCCCTTTATGATATAAGTGCAAACAAAACCACAAAAAGAAAGGAAATCCACATGTTCAGTCTAACAAATAATAATGCCAAAAACAATAATTTTTCTTTTGAGGGAGGAAATCTTACGAATTATGGCGGACTGATTCTCTTTAAAGAATTGTTTGAGGTCTTGAAGCTGGCTGAGTTAATTTCCAAATATTTAGTCACTAATGATCAACGCCATTCCCCTCTTTACTCAGACACAATGATTGTTATCCAACTCATTTTTCAAATTCTAGCGGGTCATGATACAGACTATGCCTGTCAAGAATTGAAAGATGATGCTTATTTCTATCAGCTACTAGAGTCGAAACAAGTAGCCTCTCAATCAACCCTGTCACGTTTCTTTTCACGTGCAACGGAAGAAACTGTTGAGGCTTTAAGACAGCTTAATTTTGAACTAATCCAACTCTTTTTACAATTTCATCAGTTGGATAATCTTATCATTGATGTCGATTCAACTCATTTTACAACTTATGGGAAGCAAGAAGGTTCGGATTACAATGCCCATTACCGTGCTA
>NZ_JADPMS010000035.1:0-22602 GCF_015686645.1 Streptococcus sp. NLN76
CTGCTTTTCTGATGCTGTTTATGCCTGTAAACAATTTCTGAAAAACAGGCTCACTTCTTCTAAGTTGAAAACTTACATAGAAAGACATTTATCAATCATTCGTCCAGGTCGGACGTTTGAAAGGCGACTGAAAAATCAATCAGTAGTAAGTTTCACCTATAGAGTATCATAATTTTTAAAAAAGGTCACAAAAACCTTTATTTGGCGTGCACAAAAAGACCACATTTGAAAGTCTGATGTAATTATGAGCTTTCAAATGTGGTCTTATTCTAAATTCTAGGTCTTAACTTAATGACATTGCCGTCCTTGGAGAGGTTTTTTGAAAATCAGAAAAACAAAAAGCATTAGCCGTCTTACTTTGACGAGATGATGGCTAATGCTTTTTAGTCATACTGAGTCACCGTCTTAAACGGTTCTACAGGGTGGTCGTTAGGCCACCTCTTATAACACTATAATAGCACTTTGAAGATAGAGTGCAAGTAAAAAGGGAGAGTGGGACAGAACAATTTTTATTGGGTGTAAATCATTTACTACAAGCCTTAATTTCATGTTGTAAGCTGCAACGTTTTCTCCTCAAACCAACCTCCCTTTTTTTCTTGAGGGAGCTCGGATTCTTGGAAGGGTGATGCAGAGTTCAATATGTTTTAGAGCAAAAAACATATATAAAAATATTTGTTTTTGAAACAGGTAAATCTTTCCTTTTTCTAAATGAATTTGTTAAGATGGAAGGGTAGAAAAGTTAAGACGGTGACTCCTCGATTTTACGAAGGAAGGTGAGGTCTATGCGAAATAATGCAGGCGACCATTTCTATCCTAAAAGAAAGGAGAAGTTTTTTGTCTCTCGCAGAGATTGTTGAGTGGACACTGAAGGTTGGTACATTTGTGATCAATCTGATGCGTCTCTATCTCGACTTATTCAGCAGAAAACACAAAAAGCATTAGCCGTCTTACTTTGACGAGATGATGGCTAATGCTTTTTAGTCAACATGAGTCACCGTCTTAAACGGTTTTACAGGGTGGTCGTTAGACCACCTCTTATAACACTATAATAGCACTTTGAAGATAGAATGCAAGTAAAAAGGGAAAAGGAGAAATAGCCTTTCCCTTTTTTGGAAGGAGCTAATGAACATGAAAGCTAATGTCTTTTATAGAATTAAATTGAAAGAATTAGAAGCCACAACATTAAAAAATCTTCCTCGTTATGAGGTCGATGATACTGAAGAGATACGTGAAGAAAAAAAGGAGCAGCTTTGGGACCTTATCGATATTCTTGAACAATTAGAAAAGGCGATCAAAGAGGATCCATCTGAGGACTTCAAAGAAAGTGCTCGATTACGCTTGATGGATGATGTACACAGACATTTATTGGACGTTTCCTTTACACGCTTAGATTTGGATGGTGATAGACAGGATTTGGCAAACCGTTTTCTGCGCTTGAATGTTCATTTGGCAGATGAATTTTCTGAAATTTTATATGGATACGAGTTGGTGGCAGATTTATCTTGGGACTTGGATCAATGGTTAGATGAAAAATTTTTTGATACATTCTTCCGAATGGATGAAGAATTTATTGCTATCCTATCTGGAATTTATGAAGTTTATGAGGAAAGCCAAAGGAATCGAAAATCCCGAATGGAGATTAAGGAACTGATCGGAATTATTTCAACCTATAAAAATAACATAGGCAATTGTATGAGATTTTTGCTGGAAGTTGGAAAGATGGTGGATGAAGGGAAACTAAAAGGAAAAAGAATGTCCTATGATTTCAGTGAGTTCCAAGAATTTTTGGACAGTTTAGTAGATGATTATGGGTTGCTAGATGAGTATGTGTGGTAGGCGGATATAATCGAAACCGTACGTCCGGTTTTCCGTATTCGAAAGATTTGATGAATAATTTTAGGGAAGGATCTCATTTTGAGGTTCTTTTTCTGTTTACTATTGACGTAAGAATAGATGCATAGGATAATAATGTAAGGTATTGATGAAAGGTAGAATGTATGACTAGTACCACTCAGTTTGAGAAAGATTTGTTAGAATCCCTGAAATTTAGTTTTATTCATAATCAATTTGCGCAAAATCAGTCCCATGCACCTAAACTTTTGATCAATCAGGATGAAACAAAACGCTATGTTTTGCTTGATTTGCAGGAGGAACTGACAAAGGCGACCAGTTTTTATTTTTCAGTGGCTTTTGTTACTCAATCTGGGATTGCTTTGATTAAGAGTCAGTTATCGGATTTGAATGATAGAGGTGTTCGAGGTAAAATTTTAATCTCTCCATATCTAGACTTTAATGATCCTTTAGCAATGAAGGAATTGTTGAAGTTAAAAAATGTAGAAGTTCGTCTGGCACCAGAAACTCTACAGCTGCATTCAAAAGTCTATCTAATTGATCAAGGAATGAGGCAAGTTCTAATAACTGGAAGCTCCAATTTAACCGGAAATGCTTTGAAGAAAAATTATGAATGGAACATTAAACTAACCTCTACGGAATACGGAGACTTAATTTTAGCTAGTAAAACTGAATTTTTTAGAATCTGGGATCAATCAACCTTGCTGACTAATGAGGTAATAGAGCGATATAGTCAGAAGCGCAAAACAAGAATCTTTATTGAGGTAGAGGAATCCGCGAAATCAAGCTATGTCACAAGATTGGAACCCAATAAGATGCAAGTTTCTGCGTTGACGGCTTTGGAACAGAAGCGATTATTGGGTGAGAAAAAATCTTTGGTGATTAGTGCTACGGGGACCGGGAAAACCTACCTTGCAGCTTTCGATGTTAGGAACTATAAGCCGGATCGTTTTTTATTTCTAGTACACCGAGAGCAAATTTTAGAAAAAGCAATTGAGAGTTTTCAGGAAGTCATTGGATTTGAAGATGGGCAAGCGGTAATTTATAAACCAGAATTGGATGTTAGTAAGATTCCTTATTTGTTTGCGACGGTTCAAACATTGTCACGGAATGAGCATTTGAATCGTTTTGCGGCGGATTATTTTGATTATATATTGATTGATGAGGTTCATAAAGCTGGTGCGAGCTCCTATAAGAAAATTTTGGAGCATTTTGATCCTGAATTTCTTCTTGGAATGACAGCTACCCCGGAACGGACGGATGGTCAAAATATTTATGAGTTATTTGATTATCAAGTGGCCTATGAAATTCGACTTCAAGAAGCGCTAGATAATGATCTACTATGCCCCTTTATTTATTATGGGGTTACGGATATTCAGGTGGATGGTGAGTTGTTAGATGATACAGCCGATTTCAATCGTTTGATTTCGTCAGCTAGGCTCAAGCATTTGATTGAGAAAATTAACTATTACGGTTACTCGGGTGAGCAAGTAAAAGGGCTAGTATTTTGTTCACGTAAAGACGAGGCGAAAGAGCTAGCTAGACTTTTTACAGAACATGGGTGGCCATCACAGTCCTTGGATGGTGATGATTCACAGGCGACTCGCTACCAAGCTGTTAAAGATCTAGAGGAAGGTAGACTTTTCTATCTATTTACAGTTGATATTTTCAATGAGGGAATTGATATTCCAAGTGTCAACCAAGTTGTTATGTTGCGAAATACTCAATCGAGTATTGTGTTTGTTCAACAGTTGGGACGAGGACTCCGAAAGCATTCCGAGAAGGAATTTGTCACCATAATTGATTTCATTGGTAACTATAAGAATAATTATTTGATTCCAATTGCCCTATTTGGAGATCAATCAATGAATAAGGAGAACTATTGCCGCGAAGTTAGAGATGCTGCTGCAATTAAAGGGCTGACAACCGTGAACTTTGAAGCGATAGCGCAGAAACAGATTTTTGAAGCAATTACAAATACCAATCTTTCTTCAATGGCTATGTTAAGGAATTCTTTTAAAGATTTAGAAAATCGATTGGGAAGAATTCCGAGGATGATTGATTTTCTTAAAAATAACCAGGTGGATCCGCTGATCTTTTTTGAAAACAATAGTTTTTGTGCTTATTACCAAGTTATTTCCAAGTTTTCAACAGAAGCACTTCATTTTTCAGATGATGAGGCTCGTATTTTAGAATTTCTGACATTTGAGATTCTCGATGGAAAACGGCCCCACGAGCTGTACTTACTTGAAGTGTTGGTTGAACGAGGTTTTATATCTAGAGATGAATTTGTACAACTATTATCCTCTAAAGGTGTTTCGACTGATCCAGCAGTCATTGGATCTATGGAACGAATTTTAAGTCTTGTCTTTCTTAAACAGTCAGAGCGGAAGAGGTTTGGTACTGCCGCACTACTTCAGGTGAGTGAGTCAGAATATTCCTTATCACCGACGTTTCGCGAATCTTTAAATGATTGGAACTTTAAACGAGAATTTATAGATATTTTGCAAGTTGGGCTTGAGAAGAGCACTAGCTATCCTGACCTGTTAACGATTGGTCAACGTTATACACGCAGGGATGCTCTCAAGTTTTTGAATTTTGAAAAAGACAATACACCACAAAATATTGGTGGTTATGTGATCGATGATTATTCGAATTCGTGTCCAATCTTTGTTACCTATCATAAAGATGACGATATAAGTGATACTATAAAATATGAAGATGAATTTCTAAGTGAGAGTACAATGAGGTGGTATTCAAAAAACAATCGGAGCTTTAAGTCACGTGATGTAAGTAAGATTTTAGACTCTGATGAAAATGACTTACGTTTGGAAATGTTTGTTAAAAAGGACGATTCGGAAAAAGGAGAATTTTATTATTTGGGTCCGGTTCGGGTCATACCAGGTTCAGCTAAGGAAGTTCAAAGGGAAAATGGAAAACTTGTTTCTATGATCTTCGAATTAGTAAATTCGGTTGAACCCTCTTTGTATCGGTATATTACAGAAAAATAAAAGAAGTGGATCCTAAAGGTGATCCACTTCTTTTGTTGCAAGTAGCTCTGCAGCTGGAATATCAACAGGAGCCCAATCAAGGGTTGAGAGTTGCTCAGGCGTTAGCCATACTGATTGTTGATGCTCTAATAGATCTAAATTACCTGATAGCAATCTGGATAGATATGTTTTCATGCGAACTGTTCCGAATTCATAATCATAGCTTGCTTCGTTAATGAAGCTCACCACTTGGATTTCGGAGGCAAATTCTTCTTTGATTTCACGGATAAGAGCTTGCTCAGGATTTTCTCCTAATTCAATCTTCCCACCAGGAAATTCCCAGTATCCGGTGAGACTTTTTCCCTCGGGGCGCTGAGCACAGAATATTTTGCCGTCTTTGACAATAGCGGCAGCAACTACATCAATGATTTTCTCTGACATACATTCTCCTCCTGCTAAAATCTTACCACATTTACTGATGGAAGTCGGGTTATATTGGGGGATTATTTTTTGAATATACTCTTTTAGTTTATCTTTTATTACTGTGTTAGCTCGTCTTGCCGTACTTTAGTACTGCCTGCGACTCGCCGCCTTGTACTAAAAGCAAACTAAAAGACTATAAAATCTTCACTTTCGAAACCGATAAATCTTTCCTTTTTCTAAATTAATTTGTTAAGATGGAAGGGTAGCGAAGTTCATTCGGTGACTCCTTTTACTTTAGAAAGGATGTGATGCCTATGCGGATACGGATTACGCAGGCTAGCATTTCTTACCCTAAAAGAAAGGAGACGTTCATGTCAGTGCTCGAATTGATAGAGCTCTTGTACAAACTTGTCATGACGGCAAATGTTTTGTACGATTTCTACTCTATCAAAAAACGAGGTAAACACAACAAAAAACGTTAACCGAAAACTTTGACGAAGCGAAGGTTAACGCTTTTTTTGTTAATCTACTGAGTCACCGTCTTAAACGGCGCTACTTGGTGGTCGTCTGACCACCTCTTATAACACTATAATAGCACTTTGAAGATAGAATGCAAGTAAAAAGGGAAAGAAGCACGACAAACGCATGAAAGATTTTTAGCGAGAAAATAGAGTTTTCTGTATTTCAATGTTCAGGATTTTCACAATCAAAAACAATCCTTTTTGGAATCTTCTATAGGAGAATCGCTAAAGTTACTGAATTTAAACTGTATTATAATTCGGAAATTACTGTTTCATGCGTTTGTCGTGGGAAAGAAGAAATAGCTTTTCCCTTTTTTGGAATAAGGGTCAAAGAGTCATCGAAGCTGAGTGAGTAAGGAGGTTCGCAAATGAAACCACAGGTAGCTTATCGAATTGAGTTGAGTGAGCTTGAGAAGAGAATAACGAAATATTTACGCAGAGTTGATCAAAATGATTCGCTTGAATTAGTGGCCAAGAAAATCGACGATATGGGGGAGGTTATGGATCGACTTCACGATTTAAGGAGTCGAGTGAAGAATGATGAGTTTGATGGATTTAAGGAAAGTGCACGTAAACGCCTAGATTTGGATATTCGAAAGAACTTGGTTCTGGCTGGATATTTACGTATGAATAAAGGCGCTGGGGATATGGATTTTATTAAATCACTGATAAAGATAGATGTGGGGCTTGCCGAACATTACTTGTTCGCAGAGTCGTTTGACTTTGGTGTCAGGGCGAAACATTCTGAAAAGCAAATCTCTACAAAAGACTTTAATCGTTTTGACTTTATCACGGATGAGTTTTTTTCGCTTTTTCATGTTTTATTGCGATTCTATCAAGGGGGAAATGTGGATTTAGAGGATTTGAAAGAAGTTCTTTTTGTATATAACGGGATGTCTCTTTGTTTTTTACGTGATTATGGATTAATGAAGAACTTGGATTCAGAGGAGCAAGATGAATTTGAGTTTATAGAGTTTTCTACAGCTAAGAAATATATCCATGAAAAAAGGGGAGGATTTCTTGATTTAATTGGAGGTAGACTCGAGGATCTCCTGCAGAAATACTTGTGAGATTTGTATTCTTAACGTTTACATTCCTGATTTAAAGCAAAATCATTCTTAAAACTGTGGTTTTTATCGCTACAAGTTTTTTTCCTGCTCGATTCCCTTGACAACCCGTCAATTTTCCTTTAAAATAGCAAGGTATGTTTAGTAACTGATCAAAACTAGCCGGCTAAACAAATACAAAGAATCTAAGAGGAGGTACACATCGTGAAACGTACTTATCAACCAAGTAAAATTCGTCGTCAACGTAAACACGGTTTCCGTCACCGTATGTCTACTAAGAACGGTCGTCGTGTGCTTGCAGCACGTCGTCGTAAAGGACGTAAAGTTCTTTCAGCTTAATGATTGAAAAATCAGTAGAAACTCGAGTCTACTGATTTTTGGGAGCAAGACTGGAATCTTTGATTCCTTAGTTTTGCCCCCGCACAGTTGATTCGAAATCGTCAAAACGATAGAGTGAATGAGGATTTTAATCAACTACTGCGAAATAGTACTTAAAGCAAAATAAGAGAGGCGGTTGGTAGGACTGTCTCTTTTTTGATAGAGAGTTAGACTTATGAACATTTTTGATACACATACTCACCTAAATTTGAAGCAGTTTGCGGGTCGGTTGGAGGAGGAGCTTGAGCTGGCGCGTGAGTTGGGTGTGGTCTGGCACAATGTGGTGGGCTTTGATCGGGAATCGATTGAGGCAGCCTTGGTTTTAGCAGAGGCTGATGACTCCATTTACTTGACCTTGGGTTGGCATCCGACGGAAGCGGGAAGCTATGATGACCAGGTAGAAGACTATCTGCGTGAGGTTCTGGGGCATCCGAAAGTGGTGGCTCTGGGCGAGATTGGGCTGGATTATCATTGGATGACGGCTTCCAAAGAGGTGCAAGAGGAAGTCTTCCGGCGGCAGATTCGTTTAGCTAAGGAGTTGGATTTGCCGGTGGTCATCCATACACGGGATGCATTGGATGACACCTACGCCATTTTAGCGGATGAAGGACTTCCTGCTCGTGGTGGGATTATGCATTCTTATTCCGGTTCTTTGGAGATGGCGGAAAAATTTATGAAATTAGGGATGTGGATCTCTTTTTCAGGTGTGGTCACCTTTAAAAAAGCGCTAGAGATTCAAGAGGCAGCGGCAAATCTGCCCCTAGATCGGATTTTGTTAGAGACAGATGCTCCTTTCCTAGCCCCAGTACCCTATCGAGGGAAGGAAAATCGGACGGCCTATACCCGCTATGTAGCGGAGAAGGTGGCAGACTTGCGGGGGATCAGTCTGGAAGAGTTGGTAGTAGCGACTTCTGCTAATGCATGGCAAGTTTTCGGACTGGATGGTGAGCATCGATGAAGCCCGTAATTGGTCCAGTGGTTGTGGTAGAAGGTCGCGATGATACAGCGAATCTTAAGCGTTTTTTTTATGTAGATACCTATGAAACCCGTGGTTCTGCTCTGTCTCGAGAGGATATTGAGCGGATTGCTCGTTTGCAGGAACAGCGGGGGGTGATTGTTTTTACGGATCCGGATTACCAAGGGGAGCGGATTCGCAAGATGATTAGTCAGGCCGTACCAGAAGTCGGGCAAGCTTTCCTTAAGCGAGGGGAGGCGGTTCCTAAGTCTAAAACGGCTGGCCGGTCTTTAGGAATTGAACATGCGGATTTTGAAGCTTTGAAAGAAGCCTTAGATGGGGCTTTTACAGGGCGCTCTCCAGACAAGCAGGAGTTGATTTCTCAAGCAGATTTGATGCGCCTGGGCCTCTTGGCTGGGATAGATAGTCGGAAACGGCGGGAATATGTCGGTGAAGTTTTACGAATTGGCTATTCCAATGGCAAGCAGCTCCCTAAACGCTTGGCGATGTTTGGAATTTCCTTGGAAGTGTTGGAAAAAGCACTAGAAGGTTTTGAATAGGAGGAAGATAGATGGCAACAGATTTGTATTTAGTAAGACATGGTCGGACCATGTTTAACACGATTCACCGTGCACAGGGGTGGAGTGATACCCCTTTGACAACACAGGGGCAGGCTGGAATTCGAGAATTGGGAATTGGCCTTCGAGAAAAAGGGATTTCCTTCCATAGAGCAGTGTCATCAGATCTTGGTCGAACCATCATGACCATGGATATTATCTTAACAGAACTAGGTCTGAAAGGAGAGATTCCTTACAACTACGATCCACGCGTTCGTGAGTGGTCGTTTGGTTCCAATGATGGGGCTTACGATGGCGATCTTTTCTTTGGTCTACTTCCTCGTTTAGCGGGAGTGGAGGATTTAGAGGAGATGTCCTATGAGGATATGGCTAAGGCGATTTACCAGGCAGATACAGCCGGCTGGGCTGAAACCTGGGAGGTTCTTCGCGATCGCCTCTTGGCTGGAATCACAGATTTAGCGGAAAAAATGGAGAAGGCTGGTGGCGGGAATGCGATTGTGGTTAGCCACGGTATGAGTATCGGAACCATCCTATATCTATTAGCAGGTCAGCGCTTTGTGGCCTTGGACAATGGTTCAGTCACACGACTTCGTTATGAAAATGGCCAGTTTACAGTTATGGAAGTAGGGGATCTGTCCTACCGGGAAACGGGTCGCGCTTATTTAGAGAAAAATCGGTCTTGAGACCGATAGAGTCAGAAAAGCCTGTTATATCAGGCTTTTTTTGAGGTTGCAACCCGAAATTAGCACTCTTTTGGAAAGAGTGCTAATTTTTTGAGCAAAAGTTCTTGACAGGGAGAATCCGTGCTGTATAATAGAATCATAAGTTAGCACTTGGATGGTTTGAGTGCTAATCCAATGGAGGGAGCATGGTTACAGAAAGACAAGAGACCATCCTAAGGATGATCATTGAACTGTTTACAGAGACCCATGAGCCAGTAGGTTCCAAGAGGTTGCAGGAGGGGGTTGCTTCTTCTAGTGCAACTATTCGGAATGACATGGCGGCTCTGGAAAAGTTGGGCTTGTTAGAAAAGTCCCATACTTCCAGTGGTCGTAAACCAAGTATTGCGGGTTATCAATATTATGTTGAAAACTCCATGGCCTTGACCACCCTTCCCCCAGAGGAAGTCTTTCAAATTCTCAAAGCCTTTGATGATAATTTCTTTCAATTGAAGGATATTTTTCAAAGAGGAGCCGATCTCTTGTCAGAGATGACAGGGTTAACCGCTTTTGTACTGGATGTTGAGCCCAGTCATCAAAGGCTGACAGCATTTGATTTAGTCGTTCTAGGGTCGCACACAGCCTTGGTTGTTATGACCCTAGATGATTCCAGAATCCTGACCAAGGAGCTGGTGATTCCCCGGAATTTTCTGGTGGAGCACCTCTACCAGCTCAGGGACATGGTTCGGGATCGCTTGTTGGGAGAGTCAGTACTTTCGATTCACTACAAGATTCGCACGGAAATTCCGCAAGTGGTCCAACGCTATTTCCTTTCGCCTGATAATGTAGCTGCTTTAATTGAACATATCTTCTCGGAACTTTTCGCTGAAGAAGTGGTGATATCAGGCCAGGAGCACCTGCTGCAGGAAGTGGGGCTGGAAACTTATCGCTTTTTCACCCATGAACAACAGCTGGCCCTTGAGCTACGTGAAGGTTGGTCGGAGAATCAGGAGCAATTGATTCGAATTGCGGATACCTCCAGTCAACTGTTAGCTGATTTGAGTCTCATGAGCAAGCGCTTCTTAATCCCTTATCGAGGCTATGGACTTCTAAGCCTGGTGGGGCCGGTGAATAGCGATTACCAACGTTTACTTAGTCTAATTGAAGCTGTCAGCCGCGTCATGACGATGAAGCTGACGGATTTCTACCGCTACCTCAGTAGCAACCATTATGAAGTGCATTAAGGAGGATTCTTGTGTCTGAAGAAATCAAAGAAGAACTTGAACAAGAAATAGAAGAAGTAACAGAAGAAACGGCTGAGCCATCTGAACTCGAATTGGCCCAAGCCAAGATTGACGAACTTGAAAATAAACACCTGCGGGCTGTGGCCGAGATGCAAAACATCCAACGCCGCGGACAAGAAGAACGCCAATTATTGCAAAAATACCGCAGCCAAGACCTAGGGAAAGCGATCTTACCTTCCCTAGACAACCTTGAACGCGCCCTGGCTGTTGAAGGCTTGACTGACGATGTGAAAAAAGGCTTGGAAATGGTTCAAGAAAGCCTCATCCACGCCTTGAAAGAAGAAGGAATCGAAGAAATTGACGCCTCTGGCGACTTTGATCCCAACTTCCACATGGCCATTCAAACCCAACCAGCCGACGAAGACCACGCAGCGGACACCATCGCTCAAGTCTTCCAAAAAGGCTATAAATTGCATGACCGTATTTTACGTCCAGCAATGGTCGTTGTCTATGCATAAGAAACTTAGTCTTATGGGGCTTGGGTCTAAATGAAGTGAACACGCCCTAAGCTCTATGGAAAAAAGATAGATTTCCTTGTGTTTGAGCAACACGGCGTCAATCTCCTATTTTTCCTTTGAGCTTTTAACGGGCTTTGTATCCTATGTGACCGAAATGTCATTAAACTAGTAACGATAGAGAAAAAAACAAAAGAGGTAATACATATGTCTAAAATTATTGGTATTGACTTAGGTACAACAAACTCAGCAGTAGCAGTTCTTGAAGGAACTGAGCCAAAAATCATCGCAAACCCAGAAGGAAACCGTACAACTCCATCTGTTGTTTCCTTCAAAAACGGAGAAATCATCGTTGGTGATGCCGCAAAACGCCAAGCGGTAACCAACCCAGATACCATCATTTCCATTAAATCAAAAATGGGAACTTCTGAAAAAGTTTCAGCTAACGGAAAAGACTACACTCCACAAGAAATCTCAGCTATGATCCTTCAATACTTGAAAGGTTATGCGGAAGAGTATCTTGGTGAAAAAGTAACCAAAGCCGTTATCACTGTTCCAGCTTACTTTAACGATGCTCAACGTCAAGCAACAAAAGATGCAGGTAAAATTGCAGGTCTTGAAGTAGAACGTATTGTCAACGAGCCAACTGCGGCTGCGCTTGCATACGGTTTGGATAAAACAGACAAAGAAGAAAAAATCCTTGTCTTTGACCTTGGTGGAGGTACTTTCGACGTATCCATCCTTGAATTGGGTGACGGTGTCTTCGATGTATTGTCAACATCTGGAGATAACAAACTTGGTGGTGACGATTTCGACCAGAAGATTATCGACCACATGGTTGAAGAATTCAAGAAAGAAAACGGCATTGACTTGAGTCAAGATAAAATGGCCTTGCAACGGTTGAAAGATGCAGCTGAAAAAGCTAAGAAAGATCTTTCAGGTGTGACTTCTACTCAAATCAGCTTGCCATTTATCACAGCTGGAGAAGCAGGACCGCTTCACTTGGAAATGACTTTGACTCGTGCGAAATTTGATGACTTGACACGTGACTTGGTAGAACGTACCAAAGAACCCGTTCGTCGTGCCCTTTCAGATGCAGGTCTATCTCTTTCTGAAATCGATGAAGTGATCCTTGTTGGTGGATCTACACGTATCCCAGCAGTTGTGGAAGCTGTTAAGGCTGAAACTGGTAAAGAACCAAACAAATCTGTTAACCCTGACGAAGTTGTAGCGATGGGTGCTGCGATCCAAGGTGGTGTGATCACTGGTGACGTGAAAGACGTTGTTCTTCTTGATGTTACTCCATTGTCACTTGGTATCGAAACCATGGGTGGTGTCTTCACAACCTTGATTGAACGCAACACAACAATCCCAACTTCTAAATCACAAGTCTTCTCAACTGCAGCAGACAACCAACCAGCCGTAGATATCCATGTTCTTCAAGGGGAACGCCCAATGGCTGCGGATAACAAAACGCTTGGACGTTTCCAATTGACAGATATCCCTGCAGCACCTCGTGGTATCCCTCAAATCGAAGTAACCTTCGACATCGATAAAAACGGTATCGTTTCTGTTAAAGCGAAAGACCTTGGTACTCAAAAAGAGCAAACCATTGTGATCCAGTCTAACTCAGGCTTGACTGATGAAGAAATCGATCGCATGATGAAAGACGCAGAAGCTAACGCAGAAGCAGACAAGAAACGGAAAGAAGAAGTTGACCTCCGCAATGAAGTTGACCAAGCTATTTTCGCAACTGAAAAAACCTTGAAAGACACAGAAGGTCAATTTGAAGCAGAGCGTGCGGAAGCACAAACTGCTTTGGACGAATTGAAAGCAGCACAAGAAGCTAACAATTTGGACGACATGAAAGCGAAATTAGAAGCTCTCAACGAAAAAGCTCAGGCCCTAGCAGTAAAATTGTATGAGCAAGCAGCAGCTGCTCAACAAGCCCAAGCAGGAGCTGAAGGCGCAACAAACGCAGCCCAAGGCGACGACGTTGTAGACGGTGAATTTACTGAAAAGTAAGATAGCGAGGCTGTTACTGAAACAGAGGTTGTTTGCCCAACCTCTGTTTTTGGCTAGGGTGAGCAAGTTAGTGAGAGGTAAGGAAATTGAACAATACAGAATTTTATGAGCGTCTAGGGGTCTCCAAATCTGCTTCTCAGGATGAGATCAAAAAGGCTTATCGGAAGTTGTCTAAAAAGTACCACCCAGATATTAATAAAGAGGATGGGGCGGAACAAAAATATAAGGACATCCAGGAAGCTTATGAGACTCTAGGAGATGAGCAAAAACGGGCTTCGTATGACCAATTTGGAGCAGCGGGTGCTAATGGTGGCTTCGGTGGAGGTCAAGGATTCTCTGGTTTCGATGGTGCAGGCTTTGGTGGCTTTGAAGATATTTTCTCAAGCTTCTTTGGTGGCGGCATGGGCGGTGGTAGCCGTAATCCGAATGCGCCACGCCAGGGGAATGATCTTCAATACCGTGTGAAATTGACCTTTGAGGAAGCTATTTTTGGCGTTACCAAGGAAATCAAGTATAATCGGGAGTCTTCCTGTCATACTTGTGATGGGTCTGGTGCTAAACCAGGTACAAGTCCTGTGAAATGTAGCCGCTGTGGAGGAGCTGGTGTTATCAACGTGGATACTCAAACTCCGCTTGGCATGATGCGTCGTCAGGTAACTTGTGATGTCTGTCATGGAAGTGGACAAGAAATTAAGGACCCATGTACTACCTGCCATGGAACTGGTCGTGAAAATCAAGCCCATACGGTTGAGGTTCGTGTACCAGCTGGTGTCGAAACCGATCAACAAATCCGTTTATCAGGACAAGGTGAAGCGGGCTACAATGGTGGACCATATGGAGACCTCTTTGTAGTTATCCAAGTTGCGGCTTCTGATAAATTTGAACGAGATGGAACAACAATCCACTACAGCCTGCATCTAAACTTTGTACAGGCAGCTTTGGGGGATACCGTTGATGTCCCAACCGTTCATGGCGATGTTGAGCTAACCATTCCAGAAGGAACCCAAGCCGGTAAACGATTCCGCCTCCGTGGAAAAGGTGCGCCAAGCCTCCGTGGTGGAGCCCAAGGAGACCAATACGTCACCATCGTTGTTGACACCCCAACTGATCTCAACGACAACCAACGCAAAGCCCTTATGGACTTTGCCAACGCCGGTGACCTCAAAGTCAAACCGAAGAAAAAGAACTTCTTTGAAAAAATGTTTGATGCAGACTAGATTCCTTCAAAGAAGGAATCTAGTCTGTAAGGAGCCTTAAAAAAGGTCCGATGTGACCATTTTTGAGGCGACAAAAAGAGCGAACGCAGTTCGCAACCTATAAGATTCCTTCGGAGAACTAAATTAGTCTGTAAGGAGCCTTAAAAAAGGTCCGATGTGTCCATTTTTGAGGCGACAAAAAGAGCGAACGCAGTTCGTAACTTATAAGGTTCCTTCGGTGAACTCATCTAGTCTGATAAAAAACGATTGAGGCTGGGGCTTGAACCCAGCCTCTTTTTTTCGCTCTCTGCTCTCTGCCTTGTTCTGTTAAGGCTTTCCTGTTAAAATAGGGACATGGAAAAATACAGATACAAGGCTGTGATTGCTTATGATGGCAAGGATTTTGCTGGTTTTCAGCGTCAACCTCAGGCACGGACGGTGCAGGAGGACTTGGAAAAGACCTTGATGCGGTTGGCTAGTGGGCAAGAGGTTCAGGTCCACGGGGCGGGGCGTACGGATGCTGGTGTCCATGCTTTTGGTCAAGTGGTACATTTTGATTTACCGGGGAAGCGGGATGTGGAAAAATTGCGTTTTGCGCTGGATACCCAGAGTGCAGAGGATATTTCCGTTCGGTTGGTGGAGTTGATGCCAGACGATTTTCATGCTCGCTATTGGCCTCATCACAAAACCTATGAGTTCTTGGTAGACTACGGTCGGCCTAAGAATCCCCTCATGCGCTATCAAGCAACGCCTTTCCCTTACCCATTAGATTTCGAAAAAATGAGAGAAGCGATGCAATTCCTTAAAGGGACGCATGATTTCACGGGGTTCACGGCGTCAGGGACATCTGTAGAAAACAAGGTTCGGACGATCACAGCTGTGAATTTGGAGGTTAATGAAGCGCAGCATTTGCTTCGCTTTACCTTCTCGGGAAATGGTTTTCTCTATAAGCAGATTCGCAATATGGTCGGCACCTTGCTCAAGATTGGTAATGGCCGCATGCCGGTGGAGCAGGTCTCTCTGATTCTGGAGAAGCGGGATCGCCAGCTGGCTGGCCCAACTGCAGCCCCTCAGGGCCTTTATCTCAAGGAGATTCATTATGACCAAGATCCTAACCATAGCCGGTAGCGATATCTTTTCAGGTGGCGGTCTGCAAGCGGATTTAGCCACGATTACCCAGCTTGGAGCCAAGGGCTTCGCGGCTGTAACGTGTGTAACGGCGATAGTTGAAGATGAATTTCAAGTTCAGCCTCTGACACCACTTCAGTTGGAGCAGCAATTGACCAGTCTTGGAGGTGTTTCATTTGAAGCTATAAAAATTGGTCTCTTGCCAAGTCCTGAGCACGCCGATGTGGTCTATCATTGGCTCAAAAATAGGGCGCAGGTCCCCATTGTTTTTGATCCTGTTTTGGTTTTAAAAGAAAAGAAGGACCAAGTACTGGGACAATGGGCTAGTATTTTTCAAAAAATAGCGGCCCTTAGCCAGGTCATGACTCCCAATCTTCGGGAAGCAGAGTTGCTGTTGGGGAGGGATTTGATTGACCAGGCTGACCTGCAAGCAGGGGCCGAGGAATTAGCCCGTCAGTTCGGGACGGCTGTCTACCTAAAGGCAGGTTCTCGTTTACCTGGCGCTGTAGCGCTAGATTTTGTTTGGACGGGGGAGTCTGGTTTTTACTTGGAAGCCCCTCAGGCCCAAGGGACGATGAATGGGAGTGGGTGTGTCCTAGCTTCAAGTCTGGCAACTTATTTGGGGCTAGGTCAGGATATGGTTCAAGCCAGTCACCTAGCCAAGCAGTTTGTGACGGCAGCGATAGCGGCTGCCGATGAATGGGGGGTTAGTCCGTATGCAGTCAACTAATGTAAAATACTGGAGTCAAACGGCTGTTTTTATCGCAATCACTGTTGTTTTAGGCTATTTCAAGTTGCCCACTGCTACGGGTTTTGTCTCCTTTTTAGATGTGGGAGTTTATACAGCTGCATTTTATTTGGGTGGTCGTCAAGGAGCCGTAGTTGGTGGTTTGGGAGGTTTTCTCTTAGACCTCTTACTGGGCTATCCCCAGTGGAGTCTGTTTAGTCTCCTAGCTCACGGAGGCCAAGGTCGTTTGGCGCAGGGGCTGATTCCATCTCGCTGGTTGTCGGGCCTACTCTCAAGTCTCTTTATGGTAGCTGTCTATGCCGGAGCCTCTAGTCTGATGTATAGCCCAGCTGCAGCTTTACCGGAAATGATTCCTAACTTTATCCAGAGTTTTTTGGGTTTTCTGATATCCCAAATCTTGATCAAACTTTTAAGGAGGAGCCATGTCTGATTTGGAAGAATTAAAAGTTGATGTAGTAGCCTTGGCGCAAGAACTTGTAGAGCGGGCTCAGACGCCTGCCGGTTCTGTTTTTGTTCTGGGTTTATCAACCAGTGAGGTGGTTGGAGGTTTTATCGGTCGCAATTCCAGTTTGGAGGTTGGTCAGGGGCTGGTTTCAGCCCTCTACCATTTTCTAAATGAGCAGGGGATTTTCCTAGCTGTTCAAGGTTGTGAGCATGTGAATCGCGCTCTAGTTGTGGAACGCTCTGTGGCTATAACTCGGGGCTGGGAGATTGTTCAATTGATTCCCACTCCCCATGCCGGTGGTAGTGGACAAGTGGCGGCTATGGAAATTTTTGAGGATCCCGTAGTTGTGGAATTTATTACTGCTGATCTGGGCTTAGATATTGGGGATACCGCAATCGGGATGCATGTGAAGCATGTTCAAGTGCCTGTCCGTCTCGCCAAACGTGAACTGGGAGGGGCCCATGTCACAGCTCTTGCCAGTCGTCCGAAATTGATTGGCGGAGCTCGAGCTGAGTATGCCCCAGACCCGATTCGGAAATTTTAGAAAGCCCTCTAAAATCATTGAAGTTAACCCTTACTTGTGATAAAATAATACAGATTAAAGATTTTAAGGAGTAGACTACATGTCTGTGAAATTTGAAAACAAAGAAACAAACCGTGGATTGCTTACATTCACAATCGCTCAAGATGTGATTAAGCCTGAGTTAGACCGTACTTTTAACCGTGTGAAAGGTTCATTGAACGTTCCAGGTTTCCGTAAAGGTCACCTTCCACGTGCCGTTTTCAACCAACGTTTTGGTGAAGAAGCTCTTTACCAAGATACCTTGAATGCCCTTCTACCAGCAGCTTATGAAGCAGCTGTTAAGGAAGCAGGAGTTGAGGTTGTTGCACAACCTGAATTTGACATTGTTTCAATGGAAAAAGGTCAAGATTGGACTAT
The DNA here is from genome assembly GCF_015686645.1 of Streptococcus sp. NLN76. Lineage (NCBI taxonomy): Bacteria > Bacillati > Bacillota > Bacilli > Lactobacillales > Streptococcaceae > Streptococcus > Streptococcus sp. NLN76. Next base: position 17,664 of record NZ_JADPMS010000035.1, read on the forward strand.
TTCTGCAGCAGTTGTTACAAAACCTGAAGTAAAATTGGGTGACTACAAAAACCTAGAAGTATCGGTTGAAGCGGATAAAGAAGTATCTGCAGAAGAAGTGGATGCACGTATCGAGCGTGAGCGCAACAACTTAGCAGAATTGGTGATCAAAGAAGATGCGGCTGTTGAAGGTGATACAGTTGTGATTGACTTTGTAGGTTCTGTTGACGGTGTTGAATTTGACGGCGGCAAAGGTGAAAACTACCCACTTGAACTTGGTAGCGGATCCTTCATCCCAGGCTTCGAAGACCAATTGGTTGGTGCAAAACCAGGTGAAACTGTGACTGTTGAAGTAACCTTCCCAGAAGATTACCAAGCAACAGACTTGGCTGGTAAAGCTGCGAAATTTGAAACAACTGTTCATGAAGTTAAAGGGAAAGAAGTACCTGCCCTTGACGACGAGCTTGCAAAAGACATCGACGAAGAAGTTGAAACTCTTGCTGAATTGAAAGAAAAATACAGCAAAGAAATGGCAGCAGCCAAAGAAGAAGCTTACAAAGAAGCTGTTGAAACAGCAGCTATCGAAAAAGCTGTAGAAAACGCTGAAATTGTTGACCTTCCATCAGAAATGGTTCATGAAGAAGTACACCGTTCAATGAATGAATTCCTTGGAAATATGCAACGTCAAGGAATCTCACCAGAAATGTACTTCCAAATCACTGGTACAACTGAAGACGACTTGCACAAACAATACGAAGCAGAGGCAGAAAGCCGTACTAAAACAAACCTTGTCATCGAAGCTATTGCTAAGGCAGAAGGATTCGATGCAAGCGACGATGAAATCAATAAAGAAATCGAAGACTTGGCAGCAGCTTACAGCATGGAAGCAGACCAAGTACGCAACCTTCTTTCAACAGACATGTTGAAACACGACATCACTGTTAAAAAAGCTGTTGAATTGATCACTTCAACAGCAAAAGTGAGATAGGGAGCGAGACAGAACTAAATGTTTAAAAATTTAGTTCGTTACAAATCTTTCTTTCAAATTGTAAGCTGAAACGGTTTCTCCCCAAACCGTTTCACTCTCACCCCTGCAAAGTTGATTAGGTTATCTTCGGAGTCAAATGACGAACGAAGATACCGATTAACCACTGCGTTTGAGTACTTAAACAAATTAAAATAAAGGATGCGAAATAATTTTCCACATCCTGAAAAGGGACTGGCCTGGTGTCCAGCCTCTTTTCTTTTTTGACGAATCTTCAAAAATAGCGTACAATAAAGAGAATGACAAAAAAGGAGAACGACTTTGGAATTAGAAGTATTTGCTGGACAGGAAAAAAGTGAACTTTCCATGATCGAAGTGGCGCGTGCCATCTTAGAAGGTCGTGGACGCGATCATGAAATGTACTTTAGTGACCTAGTCAATGAAATTCAAGAGTATTTGGAGAAAAGCAATAGCGAGATTCGCGAAGCTCTTCCTCTTTTTTACACCGAACTAAACGTCGACGGTAGTTTTATCTCCCTTGGTGATAACAAGTGGGGCCTTCGTTCTTGGTACGCTGTGGATGAAGTTGACGAAGAAATCATTGCCTTGGAAGAAAATGACGATGAAGAAGCACCAAAACAACGTAAGAAAAAACGTGTCAATGCTTTTATTGCCAGTGACAGTGATACCATCGACTACAGCGATGATGATCCAGAAGACGAGGATAACTTTGCGCAAGATGAGGATTCTATGAGCTATGATGAGAATCCAGATGATGAGAAGAACGAAGCAGAAGCTTACGATGCTGAAATCAACGAAATCGCACCAGAAGAATTGGGTGACGATGTTGAAGTGGATGAAACAGATGATGAGGATGACGATTCAGAGGACTAATATTCCCTTTCTGTTTGCATTCTTTTCCAAAACCATGCGTCCTGCTTAGGTTCCATTTTTAAAAAGGAATCTTGTTAAGTGTGAGGTAAGGGGAGTGGAAGACGACCGACCAATGATTTGTTGTTCCGTCTCCCTCCCTATTTTGATTTTGAAGTTATCTAGAATATGAAGGAGTAATCATGACAACAAAGTACATTTTTGTAACAGGTGGGGTTGTTAGCTCGATCGGAAAAGGGATTGTAGCTGCTAGTTTAGGCCGACTTTTGAAAAACCGTGGACTTAAAGTAACCATCCAAAAATTTGACCCTTATATCAATATTGACCCAGGTACCATGAGTCCCTACCAACATGGGGAGGTTTTTGTGACCGACGATGGAGCAGAGACGGACTTGGACTTAGGTCACTATGAGCGTTTTATTGATATTAACCTGAACAAGTATTCCAACGTAACTACTGGTAAAATTTATAGCGAAGTCCTTCGTAAAGAACGTCGGGGTGAGTATTTGGGAGCGACTGTGCAGGTTATCCCTCATATCACAGATGCTTTGAAGGAGAAAATCAAACGGGCCGCTTTGACCACAGATTCTGATGTGATTATCACAGAAGTCGGAGGAACTGTAGGAGACATTGAGAGCTTGCCTTTCCTTGAGGCCCTTCGTCAAATGAAGGCTGACGTTGGCTCAGACAATGTGATGTATATCCACACAACCCTTCTTCCTTATTTGAAAGCAGCAGGGGAAATGAAAACAAAGCCAACACAACATTCGGTTAAAGAATTGCGTGGTTTGGGGATCCAACCGAACATGTTGGTGATCCGTACCGAAGAGCCGGTTGGTCAAGGAATCAAGAACAAACTAGCCCAGTTCTGTGATGTACAGCCAGAAGCGGTTATTGAATCTTTGGATGTTGAACACCTTTATCAAATTCCACTTAACCTTCAAGTCCAAAATATGGATCAAATTGTTTGTGACCACTTGAAGATTGACGCGCCTGCAGCGGATATGACTGAATGGTCCGCTATGGTTGATAAGGTTATGAACTTGAAGAAACAGGTGAAAATCGCCCTTGTTGGGAAATACGTTGAGCTTCAAGATGCCTATATCTCTGTTGTAGAAGCGCTTAAGCATGCCGGTTATTCAAATGATGCAGAAGTGAAAATCGACTGGATCAACGCCAACGATGTGACCGCTGAGAATGTGGAAGAGCTTTTGTCCGCAGCAGACGGTATCATTGTTCCTGGTGGCTTTGGTCAGCGTGGTACGGAAGGTAAAATTCAAGCGATTCGCTATGCGCGTGAAAACGATGTCCCAATGCTTGGGGTTTGCTTGGGTATGCAGTTGACCTGTGTGGAATATGCCCGTCACGTATTGAATATGGCTGACGCCAACTCTGCAGAACTAAATTCAGAAACCAAGTACCCAGTTATCGATTTGATGCGTGATCAGGTAGACGTTGAAGATATGGGGGGAACCCTTCGTCTCGGCCTTTATCCAGCCAAATTGAAACCTGGAAGCAAGGCTGCAGCAGCCTACGACAACCAAGAAGTGGTGCAACGCCGTCACCGTCACCGCTATGAGTTTAACAATACCTATCGCAAAGAATTTGAAGATGCTGGTTTTGTCTTTTCTGGTGTTTCCCCAGACAACCGTCTAGCTGAGATTGTTGAATTGCCAGATAAGAAATTCTTTGTGGCTTGCCAATACCACCCAGAACTCTCTAGCCGTCCAAACCGTCCAGATGGTCTCTATAAAGACTTTGTGACGGCTGCGGTTGAAAATGCAAAATAGAAAAATACTAAAAATAAAAATCATAGAGGAAGAACTGGTTGGATACAGCCAGTTCTTTCCACATTGGAGATAAAAATATGATTCGGGAAGTTCCCCTAGAAAAAGCACACCGTATTTTAGCCCTGTCGTCTGTAACCTTTGTGTCCAGTGCGACTGCTACTGATAAAAATATTATGCCGGCGGGTTGGGTAGGAACCGTTGACACAGATATTTTAAGTCTGGTTATGGATTCTGAAAATTATACCCGAAAGGTTATGGAAGAAAGTGGCTACTTTGTATTACAAATTCCACGCGCATCCCAAGCTGATTTAATTGTTGAACTTGCCAAAAGTCGTCATGTTCATGAAGAGAAGGTAGATCAGTTGTCTTTCTTTGACCCAAGTGGAAAAGGATATCCCTTATTGGAAGACTGTCTGGCCTGGGTTGTCTGTGAAATTATTCCTGAGGAGCGCAATCAAACAGTTTATGACCTCTTTTTAGGGCGAATTGTAGCCGCTTGGGCTGATGATTCCGTTTTTCATGATGGACGCTGGCACTTGGATCAGGTCGAACCAGAAAATCGCCCAGTTCACTACGTAGCAGGCGGACAATTTTACCAGACCGGAAGTGGTTTTCAATTAAGAGATCCCTTTAAGTAAATAAAGCATGTCTGAGGTTGGGAGGCGAATCCTGACCTCTTTTATACTGGACAAACTTCAAAATCGGAATACTCGAAAAATTTCAAAAAAATGACTAGGAAAGCCGATGAAGGTAGAACTGAAGTTCACCGAAGAGGCTTAACAATGTCAGATTTTGAAATTTAATGAGTATTATACTCTTTTAGATTATCTTTTGTTACTGTGTTAGCTCGTCTTGCCGTACTTCATTGAAACTTTCTTCAAAAGTTTTATCAGTAATCTCAAAATCTCCCTCAAGATTTTGAGCTGTCTACGACTCGCTGCCTTGTACTAAAAGCAAACTAAAACTCCAAGCAGGCTTCGCCTGCTAACTCATGACGGAAAATTAGTTTAGGTATATAATAAAGATGAGCAATACAAATCCGTAAGTTTATTAGGGCTTTGCCGAGCCTGTAACTAAAACTGGATGAATAAGAGTCATGAGATAACTCGAATACGCCTTGAGCGTGAAAATAAAATTACAAAACAGCCTCTTATTCGATTGTTCAAATCCCAATTTGTAAAATTAAGCTAGACACAAAAAGCCATCTATGTTAGGCTCAGATAAACTACCAAATTTGTCTGAAAGGAACTAACATAAATGACCTATAACCATCTTACTACAAATGAACTTGTAA
>NZ_JADPMS010000036.1:0-21310 GCF_015686645.1 Streptococcus sp. NLN76
ATAAAGGGGAAATCCTTTTTTGTCTAGTCGAATGTTTCACCCAATGGGTGAAAAGCAGAACCTTCCAGAAACCCTGTGATCAATACGGTTTCTGGAAGGTTTTTAAGTTAGGTATGAATAATTTGGGGTAAATCCTGATGAAGATAACCATTAGCTTGGCTGCTTTGACTCAGTTGCAAATAGTTTTCTCGATAATGAGTGGAGAAGAGTAGGACTGCTTGTTCTGGAAAGGATTGACGAATTGCTTGGCAAGCAGAAAAAGCCCGTCGTTCGGGTCGAGTTATCTCGAGGATTACCAATCTAGGATGATTCTGGGCAATTAAATCTAAATAACTCTCAGTCCAATCGTTTAAGAATAAATCAAATGTTAGCTCTTTGTAAATATGTGAGAGCGCTTGTGCTAAGAACTCTCTCCGACCGATGAAGAGTACAGTCATAATATCCCCCCTCTCAACGTACTATATTTATAGTAGTATATCACAAGATTTGGGGAATCAACAGGTTATTTATAAAATAATTCAGAATTTTGCACAAATTACTCATGACGGAAAAGCTAGTGTTTGATACACTTAATTTGTTAACGTTAGCAAAAAGTCAACAGGAGGTAAATATTATGATTGTTTCCGTTCAAGAAAATGTTTCACATCGTGTTGGGGGAAGATAGGTATCTTTTGCCAGTCTTATATAGTGAATTAATGACTAATCATTTGTTGATTTTTTTCAAATGTGAAGTTCATTCTGGGAGTTAGAATTCTAGCTCCCTTTTTTAAAAATGGGGGAAGCTGATGAGAATAAAAAGGACTTTACAACCATTTGTGGATGGATCACAGATTAGGTTTGGATTTGGTAATTCATCAATAGAAAGAAGTTTGCCTTTGTCTGACGACCTTCTGAAAATTATAAAAAGATTAGATAATCAAGAGTTTGACCAATTTACGACTGAAGAACAGAAACTGGTGAACAGGATGACTGAATTGGGTCTTATAACGATTAATAAATACGATGATTCAAGGTTTTCTCGTAATCTTAATTTCTTTGAATGGATTGATACTACAAGCAATTTAGACCCTTCACTATATCAAGAGAAATTATTTAATTCCCATATTCTCATAGTTGGAGTTGGCGGTATTGGCTCTACAATTGCAGAAATTTTAGTTCGCTTAGGTGTTCGTCAACTTACCATTGTTGATTTTGATGTAGTTGAAGAGTCTAATTTAACAAGACAAAGTGGAGTTATTAAAAAGAAGATCTCTAACTTTCAGGATTTGGAGGAATGCTATCTGGCAGATTCTTTTGATGTTGTGGTCTGTTGTGCAGATACTCCTCGTATAAAAATTGATTACTGGTTTGGTGAGCTCACTGAGAAATACAACATTCCACTTGTAATTGGTTCTTATGCATCCACAGTAGTTAATTATCTTGCAGTTCAACAAGAGAAAACAATGAGTTTAAAGAATTTCTACGATCAATACGCAGTCACTGATGACCAATTGCTGGAGCATGAATATATTACTAGTGTTATCTCTCCTATTTCATATTTGGCGGCTAGTGTCATTTCATTGAAAATTTTTGATATCTTAACTGAATTGATAAAACTGCCATTTTATATGCAATTAGACTGTTTAGACTGGAAGGTGGTGACTTTACATGAAGAAGAAACGGGCTAATCTAACCCCTAATTTTTATCGACTTATCCTAAGTTCAGCGAGCAGGAATATTGCGGATTCTTTTTACCTGATTGCGTTATCACTTGGTTTAGTTCAGGTTTATCAGGTGGATGCTGCGAGTCTATCCCTCTTTACTCTAGTTGGGATGTTACCACGTTTGTTTGCAGCTGCTTATGGACCTTATTTACAAGCTATTCGAAGGAATCGCCTAGCAATATTGAGTTTGCAGTTGGTCCAGCTTGCCATCATGGCTGGTATTCTACTCTGTTTGCTACAGGCTTGGCCACTGCCATGGATGGTGAGTTTGAATTTTCTTTTTAGCTTTGTGACTGTCTGTTTGAATAACCTGCAGATGAAGGTCATTCCCTCTGTCCTGGATAATAATGATGAATTGCTTAACAAGTCAGTAGATATCCAATATTTGGCAGGAAATGTCTTGGATATTACCAGTAACTTTGTTGCATCTGTACTTTTAGGATTCATTTCTTACTTGGTCTTGATGCAGCTCAGTTTGCCCTTCTTTATCGCGGCCCTTTATTTCCTATTCCGCCTGCGTATTCCAGATTCTAGGGGGGATGAGATGGAGGAAGATGTTGAGGGAGTGAAAATCGATCGAGCTGCGTCATTTAAGGCTTTATCAGAATCTAAGGATTCTTTCTATATTGTTTTGACAGAAGCTGTCTTGAGTGGTGGAACGGATTTGTTGCTGACTCTTACACCGATTTACCTGATTTCTCAAGGTTATTCGGTAGCCTATCTGGGTTTGGTTTTAGGGCTACAACGTGGGGCAGATCTTCTGGGGGCAATCCTTGCACCTTACGTCAAGATGGATCCTCGAGTCTTTTTTCCTTTAGATTATATTTTGTCAGGCCTGTCCTTTGTTTTGGTATTTTTGATACCAATTCCTCAATTCAAACTGTTCTTTCTTTTTCTGGGATTTGTAATTATCGGTATCTCAGGGAATATGTTTAACAAATTGATTTATGCAAGTTACAATCATGATGAGTTATCGCTAGTGAATTCTGCTATTGTAACACTCTATACCTTTTTTGCCATACTCAGCCTGTTAATCCCTAGCGTATATGATAATATCCAAATGCTTGGACTGGTCATCAATGGAGCAACCATCCTTGTAGGCATTTGGCTTTTTTCAAAAATATCTAACTTTGTATCGAAATGATTCAACTAGTTATTTATAGTATTATTTATCAGAAAGTTTTCACTAACTAAAATTAAGGGGCTGGTACTTGATTCCAGCCTCTTTGGAAATAAACCCTAGTGCAATGATTCAATTTTCAATTCCCTATGTTCTCTTAAAGGCATCGGAATCATTTCAGAATTTGACAATTGCGACTTCTGAAAATTTTAGAATCTTGAAAAATGGTATTATGGATATTGGAAAGGAATATTACTTTCCAGAATATGAATGATTCAAATTTTATGTAGAGAAAATACGCTCACCATTTCAAATTGATGGTCGCCACCCGTCTATTACACTAATTTCTGAAGTTTCAAAACACATTGTTAAAGAGATGGGGGAAGAGATCATGTCACAAGGTCAGGGAGAGTTGTTTTCAATCAACTGTGTAAATGAAAAGGGGAGCATCAATGGGAAATGCTATCTTTCGTGACTTATTTCAAAAAGTCTATCAAGCTCAACAATTATCTTCTTCTCCACTTGTTCGCAGCGATGAGTATCTATTTACCTTCTCACCTATTCAAGACGAGGTTGGGAGTTTTACGACTAATGAGTCAGGTATTTTTATGAAGGAGCAAGCCTGCTTTCGTACAACCTATCCTTCAAATTTAGTCAATCCATTAGCAGCACCTTTTCAAAACTTAATTGGATTATTTTCGTTTGAGCCTGTTAGGTATGTGCAGATTATGCAGAAATTTGTGGACGAAATTTTGGAACTACAGGTTTCAAATGAGGATATTTTTGTTATTGCTCCCGATATTGAGGCTGTTCAAAAGGAACTGCAGCAGTTAGATGTTGGTCTTATAACGATTCCTAAGGACCGTTTGTATTGCAATCTGCCAATTGAAGGAACGCATTATTATGTAAAGTTTTGTATCCGATATCACGAAGGCTTGGTGACGATTATGAACTATGTTTTAGTGGATTACCATGGAAAGTCCTTGGTTAAATTGGACAGTGTCTTCTTTCCACGTCGGATGGAAATGATTCAAGAGGGTGTTGCTTCCATCTATGAAACTTGTGTGTGGAAGTCTCGCTATGAACGAATGTTTCAGGAGACTAATAGTCATAGCTTAACACACTTTATATTGAGTCAGAGCGAGGCGTTAACAGAACTTCTATCTGCGGTCGGAGATGCGGGGCATAAGAAACAGGCCTATGTGGTGAAGAAATTGGCGCGGGAGTTATTTGTTGAGATGGATTTAGCTGATTTAAGCTTTGAGTTGTTTATAGACGCTTTTCCTGAATTAAGCCCATTTTTGCATCCGATGTATCAGCAGTATCAATTGACAGTAGAAAATGCCTTAATGAGAATTCGGAGAAGTAAGAAAGTTATTTCGGCAGAATATGCCCTAAATACTTGGGGACTTCCTCTTAAACTTTTTCAAAAATGGATAGATCCTGAACTGGAGTTGGAACAACCGAAAGAGAATTTTGCTTATCATCGGGATTGGTCGCGGAATCAATATGCGAATCCGCTAGAAAGTTATCGCTAATGAGAATTGGATTATTGCACCCCTTTAGCTTGGGGTATACAACAATTTATGATTGTTTACAATCAGGAGATGATTATGCTCTATTTATTGATAGGGGTAAACGAGAGGCTTTTGAGAAGGAAAAACCTGCCAATGTAACTTTGGTTATGGTTGAAAATTATCAAGAAAATATTGAGATGGTTTGTGGAAACTGGCTAGAAAAAGGAGCATTTGGATGCCTTGCTTGCCTTAGATGAATTTGATGTTGAAGTGGCAGCTCGCTTGAGGGAGAATTATGGAATTCCCGGTCAGAGTGCTGCATTGGCCAAGGTTTTTCGAAACAAAAATGTGATGACCGAACGCGTACGGGAGTTAGGTTTCAGGGTTCCGAATAGTACTAGGGTTCAGTCATTTCAGGAAGCAGAAGAGTTTTTGAGAACTCATGGAAAAATAATTGTTAAGCCTTTAGCTGGCGCAGGTTCAGTAGACACATTTCCTTTAGAGGCAAGTGAGGGAGTAGGAAGACTTGAGGACTTGGATTTTCCATCTTTGCTCCTACAAGAGTATATTGAAGGAGATATTTACCATATTGACGGTCTCCTTGCTTCTGGTCAAGTTATCTATTGTGAGCCTTCTCGCTATCTTTATAATCCATTACTTATAAAGGAAGGGATTTCGGCTGCTGCTGTTTCCTTGGAGCAGAACCATCGTGACTATGCTCCCTTGAGAGACTATGCTATTCATTTGGCTAGGTCACTCGATTCCAAAGATACTTATTTATTTCACTTAGAAGTTTTTTATACTGGTGAAGAGATCATTTTCTTGGAGATTGCCTGTCGAATGGGAGGTGCTCGAATTCGCCAAAATCTGGAAAGGAAGTTTGGGCAGGATCCCTTTGCTCTGTTACTGACTGCGGTAGGTAAGCATAATCTTCCTGAATTACCAGAGCATTTTCCGGCAGTAGGATGGCTGTTGACTGCTAAAAAATCAGGTGTACTACAACGAATTCCCGATTTGACACCTGAAAAATTAGAGGAGTTTGGAATTTATGATACGATTTTATATACGAAAATCGGTAGAAAAATCCAATCTGCCCAGCATAGTGCAGATGCAGTACTGGGACTGTCCTTCGTTGGAAAGGACTTTGAAACAGTTCGTCGCCAGCTATTAGCAGCTGAAGCTTGGTGTCTCCAAGAAACTCATTATTTTTAGGAGGTTCTCATGAAGTATTTTGTTTACCGCTATTCTCCTATTACTGTACAGGTTCCATATTCTGAAAATCTTGCAATTGTGTGTCCTCCTGCACTTCGATCGGCCTATGTCGATCGTGGCTTTCCCACAGAACAAATTTTTGTATTAGACGATTTCGAACTTTGGGCTCTTTTAGATTTTTTTGACAGCCGTTCGGATATCGAAGACCTTTTTACCCTGGATGAAGATCTCATGGATATTGTTGCGTTGGTTCATTCATTCCTGTCAAAAGAAAAAGGGCGGTGGCGTTTAGGTTTTCTGTACAAGGATAAAAAGCGCATGCGACAACAAGTAGAGGGACATGTAAATCAGCCCCGACTATTAAATCCACAAGAACCGTTACCATCTAATTTTATGGTAAAAGCCCGAAACGGGTCAGCCGCAAAAGGGGTATCTCGTTTAACTTCTCTCCCAGAAGGGTTTGATACAAGTCAACAACTCCTTGAAGAAGTTTTTGAACATGATTATATGTTTACTTGTGATGGACTGGCGATTGATGGGACTATTCGCTACTTCTACAGCCATGAATATCTTGGAACTGTCTTGGATAGTCGAGAAAAGTATTGCACGGTTATTCGGACAAACTCTCGGTATGCAGATTTAGATTTTATTCAGCGGTTACAACGGGAGACACAAAAAGTCTTAGAGGCTTTAGGGACTGAGCGCGTGCACCCTTTTCACGCTGAATTTTTTTACAACTCAAAAACGGATGAGCTCGCTTTTTGTGAAGTCGGTAAACGCTTTGGCGGTGGGAATATCCCACTTCTCATTGAAACTGCTTTTGGTGTAGATGTCCTAAAAAGGTACTGGGAACTTCAGTTAGAAACTGAACACATGGATGTGACACAAAGGGCTGATACGGAAAGAGGTATAGAAGAAGGAGAATCAAGCTCCGGTGGAAGACCTCCGATAGAGGATACGACTTCGAAGTTGGTCATTTCGGCAACTGTTGCTGCCTCCATTTTATTTCTACAAAATGGTAGAGAGCAAACGAAGCCGGAACCTCCCTATTCACTCACTTATTTCAGAGAATACCCTGACAGACATCGAGCAGCTAAGTCTGTTGGTGAACTACGATTTTTACTGAGCTTACTGTTGAAAAACGAAGACGAATGGCAAGAACTGTTACAGTGGTTAAGAGGATATCTGGATGAAAGCTGAACAACGAAATATTTTTCGCTTATTGGTGAGAGGGCAGATAAATCATTTTGGAAATGTCATTTTTGACTATGCTAACCGATTGTTGATCAGTCGCCATCCAGTTAGTGCTCCTTTTCTCATGATGCTGTATCAGTCCAGTGAATCTTTAGCCCAATTAATCTTCAATCTCCTTGGCGGACATGTTGCAGATTTTTACAATAGAAAAAGAATCCTCCTCGTGACAGACTTGATTGCAGCACTAGCAACGTTTGTTCTCTTTCTGGTTTATAACCCAGAAAATATATGGGCTTTGATTCTTGTAAATACCCTGTTAGCCATCTTATATAGTTTCAATTCGCCTGCCTATCGGGCGGTTATTCGAGATTTGTTATCTAAAACAGCTATCTTTCAATACAATTCATTATCCAAGTTGATCGCAGAAATAGTGAGTGTGGCATCTCCACTTCTAGCTCTAGTCGTGGTTTCCCAACTTGGATTTCGATATGCCATGCTCATTAACTCATTTTCATTTCTAGTTTCCGCATGGTGTGAACATCGTTTTGAAATCTTGCATAAGACCGAAAGTTCAAAATCAAAATTAGGACAGGGTCTGAAGGATGGTTTGGTCTACATCTATAAGGATAAACAAATATTTTATGTGCTCGTCACGGCGGCCCTGATTAATTTTCTAGATGCTATCTATACCTTTTATCTACCGTCTACACCGATTTTTTCAGGATTTGACAATATTTATGCCTATATTTTGATCGCACAGTCGGTTGGTAGCATTCTAGCCTCCCTGATTGTGACCTGGTTCGGTAAGAGGGAATTGGGACCAAATCACTATTTTTATTTTTTGATTATAGGGTCTCTAGCTTGGATTGGGTTAGGCTTCGTAGGACGGTCCCAATTATTGATTTTGGTGCTGTGTGGTATTTTTTCTGGAAGTGTAACAATCTTTAATATTTTCTTTATGTCACATATTCAGACAAGCATTCAACCCAATATGTTAGGACGCGTGTTTAGCATTATTTTCACAATGGTCGAAATCTTCGTTCCCCTAGGCAGTATGGTTGCCTCTTGGATTAACTTGCAAAATTGGTCCGTATTTATGTATATCGGCTTTACCCAGCTAATCCTTTGCTGTGGAGTACTAAGGCTGTTTACGAAGATGGCAAAGAGTTGAGGAAAAAAGAAGTAAACCTTACATCATAAAAAGATATTACCTTAGACATGAATGTGATTTTATAGTCTTTTAGTTTGCTTTTAGTACAAGGCAGCGAGTCGCAGACAGTACTGAAGTACGGCAAGACGAGCTAACACAGTAATAAAAGATAAACTAAAAGAGTATATGAAGCAATTCCCATTCTGATTTTGTAGCACTTATCAGTTTAAGAGGCACTTGGCTTTTTTCAAAAATAGTGAGAAATCGGTGAGTTCGCCGATTTTTTGCTGTGTCACAAAAAGTGTGACAAGATTTGAGTTTCCTGTCTGGTTTTTTGTCGGTATACTAAGGATAGAAATCAAAGATGGGAGGTCGTGTCATGGAATCGCAATCGTTTCGTGTACGTCTGCAGAAGTTAGGGACAACCTTGTCCAATATGGTTATGCCTAACATTGGTGCTTTTATTGCTTGGGGTGTCTTAACCTCATTATTTATTGAGACAGGTTGGTTGCCAAATGAGTCCTTTGCGACAATTGTTGGGCCAATGATTACCTATCTCTTGCCTCTTTTAATTGGATATACTGGAGGTTTTAACGTCTATGGTCAACGGGGTGGGGTCGTTGGTGCTATCCTTACAATGGGGGTCATTGCAGGTACTACGGTTCCGATGTTCATTGGTGCCATGGTGGTAGGACCTTTTGGGGCTTGGGCGATTAAGAAATTTGACCAAGCTGTGCAGCCTAAGATTCGTCCTGGTTTTGAAATGTTGGTGAACAACTTTTCAGCTGGGTTGCTTGGATTTGCCTTAATGCTCTTGTCCTTCAAGATTGTGGGGCCTTTTGTTGAGAGTATGACGGCGATGATCGGAGATGGGGTAGAAGCCATTGTGGCGATGAAGCTCCTGCCTCTTGCCAATATCATCATTGAACCTGCTAAGATTCTTTTCTTGAACAACGCGTTGAACCATGGGATTTTCACACCGCTGGGGGCTGAGCAAGTGCTTGAGACAGGGAAATCCGTTCTCTTCTTGCTTGAAGCCAACCCTGGACCAGGTTTGGGTATCCTCCTAGCCTATGCCTTCTTTGGTAAGGGTTCTGCCAAATCTTCTTCCTGGGGTGCGATGATTATCCACTTCTTTGGTGGGATTCATGAAATTTATTTCCCTTATGTGATGATGAAACCCGCCCTCTTCTTGGCAGCGATTGCCGGAGGTGTGTCAGGTACTTTTGCGTTCCAACTTTTGAATGCAGGTCTTGGTGCAGCGGCGTCTCCAGGTTCTATCATTGCCATCATGGGGATGGTCCCTAAGGGAGATGGTTACCTTGCCAATCTCCTTGCTGTCTTGGCCGGCGTTTTTGCGGGTGCTCTAGCTTCCTTCTTAGTCGCATCCCTTATTTTGAAGGCTGATAAGTCTGAAGGAGAAAGTTTGGAAGAGGCACAAGCTGCTAGCAAGGCTGCCAAAGCAGCATCAAAAGGGCAGCCTTTAGCTCCAATCGCTGAGGAAATTTCTTCCGCAACAGTAAAACAAATCATTTTCGCCTGTGATGCAGGAATGGGTAGCTCCGCTATGGGTGCTTCTCTCCTTCGTGACAAGGTTAAAAAAGCTGGCTTGGATATTCCAGTTTCCAACAAGGCCATCTCAGCCTTGGAAGACACAGAGAACACCTTGATTGTTACTCAAGAGGAATTGGCCGATCGTGCTGCTCAACGAACTCCACGGGCCATCCATGTTGCTGTAGATAACTTCCTAACCTCTCCAAAATATGATGATATTGTCAGCAAGTTGGCTGGAAAGCCAGCGGTCATTTTTGAAGCGGATCCACGACCAGAAGCGCAAGGGCAAGTAGACCTAAACTATGTGGATGAAGTGGTCTTCCCTTATGACCAAGCTCAAGGATCTGCAACCATGGGACAGGCAACGCTCAGTGCCATCTTTAAAAACCGTGACATCGGAATTCCAGTTGCGACTGTACCTCTAGCAGATTTGGCTGAGCACAACGCTAAAAACATTTTATTGGTCAGCACAATTGCTAATCAGGCTGCAGTTCAACAAGCTGCTCCAGAAGCTCAACTCTTGGTGGTGGATAGCTTGGTAACCACTCCGGAATATGACAAAATGGTGGATCGCATCCATCAATAAGTAAAAAGTTTAGTATAATAAAGCTATGATACTAAGCAAACGTGAAGAAGACCTTCTGAAAGCTTTCCTCCAAGTAGGGAAGCTTTCCTTGAAGGAAATGACAGAAATTTTACAGGTTTCAACTCGAACGGTTTATCGAACCTTATCTGATTTGACTCCTTATTTGGAAACTAAGGGTATCGAACTTGTTAAGGATGGGAGAAAATACTATCTTGAGGGAGATTTGTCTCAACTGATTGATTTAGGTGGTCAAGAAGCCTATAGTCCTAGCCGCCGCCAACTTTTGATAACCTATGATCTTCTCTTGGCGGATCAGGCTTTGACCAATGAAAGTCTGCAGGAGACCTATCTGGTCTCCAATGTGACTGTGATTCAGGATATTGCTGCTATTGAAGCTAGACTGAAAGATTTTCAACTCTCTCTATCCCGCTCTAAGGGCTATAGTTTGCTGGGAACTTCGTCTCAAAAACGCAGGGTCTTAGCGATTCTTTTAGCTAATGCGATCAGTGTTCAAGATTTTTGGTCGGATCACTATCCGGGATTTTCAGTTTTAAATCCTGCTATTGTTTCGGCTTGTCGGACTACTTTTGAGAATCTAGCTTCAGTACTTGGAGAAGTTGATCCTAAGCTCAAGCAATTTCTGATTCTGCTTCTTTCTCTAGCAGATAATCAGGGGCAGTTGGAGCAGCAGTTTGAGTTGTCCAAGGAAGCTTTAGAGTTTTCCCAGAAACTCTTTCGTCAGCTGTCGTCAGCGACCAAGCAGTTTTACAATTTACAGGAAATTATTTACTTTGCTTCCATGGTGGATGAATTGATTATCCGCCGTCAGGAAGTGCCACTCTTTCGAGAGAGCTTTGACAGTCGTTTTTATTACAGTGTCACTCAATTGATTGATTCGGTCTCGCGTTTTAGTAAAAGTGATTTTATGAAGGATCAATTGCTTTTTTCCTTTTTGTTTAATCATATAAGGCTGAGTTTAGCAGTCCCGGTCTTGTTTCCAGAAGGAAAAACGGCGAATATGGCCTTTTTAACCAGTCAGGGAAATCCTTTTTTACACCGACTGGTTAGTCTCTTGATGCAGGAGCTCTTTCCAGCTTATATCCACAATGAGTATGAGTATGAATTGGTTACTCTGCACTTTGCCGCCAGCCTGCGGCGTAGTCCAGAAATTTTCCCGATCCGCTTGTTGCTTGTGACGGATGAACGGCCCCTCTCAGCTAGCGTTTTGGTTTCCAAAATCAAAACCATCGCTCCCTTCGTTGAAGGAATTGAGGTAAGGAGTTCCAGCAAATTAGAGGGCTTACAATTGGATTCGTATGACTATTGTTTGACTACGAAACCCCTAGCGCAGCAAGAGTTTCAGTTGATATCGACCTTTCCAAGTACCCAGGAAATGCTAGAATTGCAGGAAACGCTGCAGAAGGTCCAGGAGAATCGCACTGTGCGGGAAAGAGTGGTGATCGAGGAGGAGAAGGCCTATGATTTACCGGCTTATTTGGAAGCCAGCCGCCATCTCTTAGATCAATTCCGCTTGTTGGAATTGTCTTCACAACCCTCTTTTGAAAGGGCAGTGGAAACAGTTGTGGGACAGCTGGATGGGGTTTTGGATGCGCAGTATGTCAGCCAAAAGCTCTTGGATCGTTTTTATCAAAGTCCTTTGGCAATTCCGCAGACCAATCTAGCCCTCTTGCACACTCAAACGAGTCGGGTTGAGACCAGTCAATTTGTGATTGCTCAATTGTCTAATGCTGTCTATACTCCATCTATGAATCAGGAAGAGGAGGCGGTTCAGAGGCTACTGTTGATGCTGACTCCAGTAGGTGAGCGGGAAGAAATACGGGATTTAATGACGGCTATCAGTCAATCGATTATTGAAAACAAGCTCTACACAGAAATTTACCGGACAGGTAACCAGGAAATTTTGTATCAATTGTTGAATACAATCTTTGCAGAAAAAATGAAAAAAATCGGAGAATAATTATGGAACTTCAAAATAAGCTCATTCATTTAAAGCAAACTTTTGCCACTAAAGAAGAAGCCATTCGCTTTTGTGGACGCCAGTTGCAAGAGGCGGGTCATGTCGAAGAAGCTTACATCGAAGCAATGATTCAACGGAACCAAGACCTCTCCGTTTATATGGGGAACTTTATCGCGATTCCACATGGAACCGATGCGGCTAAGAAAGAAGTCTTATCATCTGGAATTACCATTGTCCAGGTTCCTGCAGGTGTGAATTTTGGAGCGGAAGAGGATCCTAAGATTGCGACTATTTTATTTGGAAT
Source organism: Streptococcus sp. NLN76 (assembly GCF_015686645.1). NCBI lineage: Bacteria > Bacillati > Bacillota > Bacilli > Lactobacillales > Streptococcaceae > Streptococcus > Streptococcus sp. NLN76. The sequence continues at coordinate 12,319 of NZ_JADPMS010000036.1, forward strand.
TGCAGGACTTGGGGATGATCATTTGGAAATGATTCAAAAAATATCCATCTTCTGTGCGGATGTCGATAATGTTGTGAAATTGGCAGATGCTCAAAGTGTGGAAGAAATCAAGCAACTTCTAGAAAGTGTAGCTTAGGGAGGGAAAAGCTATGAAAAAAGCAGTTCATTTTGGTGCAGGAAATATTGGTCGTGGTTTTATTGGTCAAGTATTAACTGATAATGATTTTGAAATCGCCTTTGTAGATGTCAATGAAGAAATTATCAATGCTCTTAATGAGAAACAATCTTATACGATAGAGATTGCCCAAGAAGGTCAGCCTAAGATTCAGGTTTCACGGGTTCGAGGGATTAACAATGGTCAGAACCCTGACCAAGTTATTCAAGCAATTGCGGAGGCGGACTTGGTGACAACTGCTATTGGTCCGAATATCCTTCCGTTTATCGCAGAAGTGATTGCGCGTGGTTTAGAGGAGCGTTTAGCACAGAATCATCATCGAAATGTGGATATTCTAGCTTGTGAAAATATGATTGGTGGCTCTAGTTTCCTAGCTAAGGAAGTGGATGGCTATCTATCTGAAGAAGGTCGAGCTTATGTGGCTAAACATGTTGGTTTCCCAAATGCAGCCGTTGACCGGATTGTACCAGCTCAAAGTCATGAAGATCCTCTTTATGTAGTGGTAGAGCCATTTAAAGAGTGGGTTGTTGAAACCAAGGGAATGAAAAATCCAGAACTACGTTTAGAACAGGTTCATTATGAAGAGGACTTGGAACCTTTTATCGAACGCAAACTCTTCTCGGTGAACTCCGGACACGCGACTTCAGCTTATACTGGAGCTAAGGCTGGGGCTAAGACCATTCTGGAAGCCTTGCAAAACCCAGAGGTTAAAGGACAAGTTGAAGCCGTTTTGGCTGAAATTCGCAGCCTGCTTGTAGCCAAATGGGGCTTTGAGGAGACTGGATTGGAAGAGTATCATAAGGTCATCATCAGTCGTTTTGAAAATCCTTATATTGTTGATGATATTGCGCGTGTAGCACGAACACCTATCCGCAAATTGGGTTATGATGAGCGCTTTATTCGTCCAATTCGTGAATTGGCAGAGCGTAACTTATCCTACCAACACCTACTAGAAACCGTTGCTGCAGTCTTTGCCTATCAGGATGTAAACGACCCTCAATCCGTTGAATTGCAAGAACTCTTAGCTACAAAACCTGTCAAAGAAGTGGTTCTAGAAGTGACAGGATTAGAAGAAGGCGAAGTTTTAGAGGCCCTTATAGCCCAGTTGGAAAAATAAAGAACAGAACATAGAATGAGTCCCGTCACCTAGTAAACGTGTGACGGGTTTTTGTGGTTGAAATAGGGGGCAGACTTTGCTGACTTTGTTATTGAGAAAGGTACCATTTTCCTCAGGAATTAGTCTGAGATGTGAAAGTGGCCTGTTTAATTTTTCAAATATAGTCTTTTAGTTTGCTTTTAGTACAAGGCAGCGAGTCGCAGGCAGTACTAAAGTACGGCAAGATGAGCTAACACAGTAATAAAAGATAAACTAAAAGAGTATAATAAGAAAAAGGCAAAGGTTCCCCATAGGGGCCTATGCCTTATTTTGTTTTCTTGTAAGTTTCTGGGAGTGTGAGGACCATGGCGAGGTAGATCACAGGCACCGCGAGGTAAAAGAGGGCGGAAGGCCAGAAGCCGAGGTGGCCATAAATCCAGCTCCAGAAGTAGTTTAAGATTGTATAGAGTCCGTAGGTAATTCCCCAGATGATTCCGAACATGAGGGTCGCTTTTTGCGGATTCATATTAGGGAGTTCATGTGGGATATTGAGGTAGACGGCATATTGGTAAAAGATTAAGAAGCCGGTTGCGAAGAAGAAGAGGTAGCCAACCAAAGGTAAATGGAGGAGGGCGATACTACTAATTCCAGCGGCCATGGTTGCGATAGCCAGGATGCCAAGTTGGATTAAGTAAGGCTTGCGCGGTCGGTTAACAGGGCTCTTGAGACGAACCAGGGTTCCTGCGATCCCCCCACCGGAGATGGCACAAATCATGTAACCGGAAGTAAAGAAATCAGGGAATTCTTTAGCCAACTGTCCAGGGATTGAGTTAAGGGACATAACATAAAGAATCAAAAAGGCAGCAAATCCAACTGCAAAGCGCCAGACAAAAGGATCTTTGAGAGCTTGGCTATAGGAGTAGCTAGCAGCTGCATCTTGGGCTTGTGTGCTTCCTGTTTCGAAGTCTTGGGCCTTGAGCAGCCATACAACAAAGAGGACTAAGGCTACAAAGGCAACGGCTGAAAGGGTTAGGCGCCAATCCAAGCGAAGGGTGTCTGCCCAGAAGACAAAGGCAATTGCAATAATAAAGGCACCGATGTTATAGCTGGCTGTTATCAAGGAGGAATAGAAAATCTTATTTTCTTGACTTACAAAGCGAACCACGATGGGGTTCATGTAGACCATAATCATGGAGCCACCTAAGGCCATGATCATGCGAGCCAAGATATAAAGCCAATAATTTGGCATCCAAACGGCTACTAAGGCAAAACAGAGTAGTCCGATGGCAATTTGGGCAGCGCGCTTAATCCCAAACTTGACAAGAACAGCCGCAGCTAAAAAGTTTGCGACAACGCGGGCAACGGTAATGGTATAGTTCACCATTTCAGAGATGGTTGGGTCAACACCTTTATCTCCGAAGAAGCTAGCCACAATTTGTGGACCCAAGGTCGAGCCACCAACCCAACTGGCGGCAAAGGTAATATAAGCAAGTAAGAGGGTGTAGAACATGAGAATACCCGTCTTTTTCGATATGGATTTACTTTCCATAAGAACCTCCTTTGTGAATGATAACGCTTACAGGAATAAATATAGCACCTTGACGGGGGAGAGTCAAAGAACTTGACTCGAAAAAAGCTTGGAGCATAGAGATTTTGGGAAGTCGTTATTCCCATCTTGCCTTTTTTCCAAATTCGGTATATAATAGATGTGTTGAAAGAGCTTGTAGGTTTACAAGTTACTCTTTTCACAATAAATCTTTTTGATTTTCATAAGGAGGAAATCACGAATGGTAGTTAAAGTTGGTATCAACGGTTTCGGACGTATCGGACGCCTTGCTTTCCGTCGTATTCAAGAAGTTGAAGGTGTTGAAGTAGTACGTATCAACGACCTTACTGATCCAGTTATGCTTGCACATTTGTTGAAATATGACTCAACTCAAGGTCGCTTCAACGGTACTGTGGAAGTTAAAGAAGGTGGATTTGATGTAAACGGAACTTTTGTTAAAGTTTCTGCAGAACGTGATCCAGAACAAATCGACTGGGCTAACGACGGTGTTGAAATCGTTCTTGAAGCAACTGGTTTCTTCGCATCTAAAGAAGGTGCTGAAAAACACCTTAAAGGTGGAGCGAAGAAAGTTGTTATCACTGCTCCTGGTGGAAACGACGTTAAAACAGTTGTATTCAACACTAACCATGACATCCTTGATGGTACTGAAACAGTTATCTCAGGTGCGTCATGTACTACAAACTGTTTGGCTCCAATGGCAAAAGCTCTTCACGACAACTTTGGCGTGAAACAAGGATTGATGACTACAATCCACGCTTACACTGGTGACCAAATGCTTCTTGACGGTCCACACCGTGGTGGTGACCTTCGCCGTGCACGTGCTGCTGCAGCAAACATCGTACCAAACTCTACTGGTGCGGCTAAAGCAATCGGTCTTGTTATCCCTGAATTGAACGGTAAACTTGACGGTGCTGCACAACGTGTTCCTGTACCAACAGGTTCTGTTACTGAATTGGTTGCAGTTCTTGATAAGAACGTAACTGCTGACGAAGTAAATGCAGCTATGAAAGCAGCTTCTAACGAGTCATACGGTTACACTGAAGACCAATTGGTATCACAAGACATCGTAGGTATGTCATACGGATCATTGTTTGACGCAACTCAAACTAAAGTTCTTGATGTTGACGGACAACAAATGGTTAAAGTTGTATCTTGGTACGACAACGAAATGTCATACACTGCTCAATTGGTACGTACTCTTGAGTACTTTGCAAAACTTGCAAAATAATCATTGAGTGAGAAAACCTGCCCTCGGGCAGGTTTTTTTGGCTCTTTGTCTTGTTGTGTGGAAGTTTATACTCGAAACAGTTCGAAATCTGAACAGGCAATCCGATGAAGGCAGAACTAGGGTTCGGCGAAGAGGATTAACACATTTTCAGATTTTGAAATGTGATGAGTATTAGGAGACGGAAAGTGAGGGGAAAGAGTGTTTCAGAGGAGTTTTCGTGCAGTTCAGTTTGCGATATTCAAAAGTAGAAGGGTTCAGCGGTTTTCCTTGGAAGGCTCAGATGTCGTCTTGTCGGAATGAAAAAGAAAGGACAAGTTTTTGTTTCCTTTCTCACAAATGCTTTAAGTGTGATATAATGGGATTGTATAAAAAATTAAAAGGGGTTTTTGTATCATGGCAAAAATGACTGTAAAAGACGTTGAATTGAAGGGCAAAAAAGTCCTTGTTCGTGTGGACTTTAACGTACCTTTGAAAGATGGCGTTATTACAAATGACAACCGTATCACAGCGGCGCTACCAACGATCAAGTACATTCTTGAGCAAGGTGGCCGTGCAATCTTGTTCTCTCACCTTGGTCGTGTGAAAGAAGAGGCAGATAAAGAAGGAAAATCTTTGGCTCCAGTTGCAGCAGCACTTGCTGAAAAACTAGGTCAAGATGTTGTCTTCATTCCAGGTGCAACTCGTGGTGCTGAGTTGGAAGCAGCGATCAATGCGCTGGAAGATGGTCAAGTGCTTCTTGTCGAAAACACTCGTTTCGAAGATGTAGACGGTAAGAAAGAGTCTAAGAACGATCCTGAACTTGGTCAATACTGGGCTTCTCTTGGAGACGGAATCTTCGTAAACGATGCCTTTGGTACAGCTCACCGTGCACACGCATCTAACGTGGGTATTTCTGCCAATGTAGAACAAGCAGTAGCTGGTTTCCTTTTGGAAAACGAAATTGCATACATCCAAGAAGCTGTTGATAACCCAGTTCGTCCATTTGTAGCGATTCTTGGTGGATCAAAAGTTTCTGATAAGATTGGTGTTATCGAAAACTTGCTTGAAAAAGCAGATAAGGTCTTGATTGGTGGAGGAATGACTTATACCTTCTTCAAGGCTCAAGGTATTGAAATCGGTAACTCACTTGTTGAAGAAGATAAATTAGATGTTGCTAAAGCTCTTCTTGAAAAAGCGGATGGTAAATTGATCTTGCCAGTGGATTCTAAAGAAGCAAATGCTTTTGCAGACTACACTGAAGTTCGTGATACAGAAGGTGAAGCAGTTTCTGAAGGTTTCCTTGGTTTGGATATTGGTCCTAAATCAATCGCTAAATTTGATGAAGCTCTTACTGGTGCGAAAACTGTGGTCTGGAACGGACCAATGGGTGTCTTTGAAAACCCTGATTTCCAAGCTGGTACTATCGGTGTGATGGATGCTATTGTGAAACAACCAGAAGTGAAATCAATCATCGGTGGTGGTGACTCTGCTGCTGCAGCCATTAACCTAGGTCGTGCAGATAAATTCTCATGGATCTCAACTGGTGGTGGTGCTTCTATGGAATTGCTTGAAGGTAAAGTACTTCCAGGTTTGGCAGCCTTGACTGAAAAATAAGAACACTAGAAAAGGTTGGGGAGGACGGTTGTCCTCCCCCTTTTTAATTGGGTGATCTTTTATGAATATACTACGTTATTTTAAACGCTATCGTTTTAACCCTAAGAAATTTCGGTTGGGCATGCGGACTTTCAAGACAGGTCTTGCAGTTTTCTTGGTCTTGCTCCTGTTTTACCTTTGGGGTTGGGAAGGGATGCAAATTGCGGCCTTGACGGCGGTTTTTAGCTTGCGGGAGGATTTTGATCAGAGCGTCCATTTTGGGATGTCCCGTATCATCGCCAACAGCATTGGTGGTTTTTATGCCCTTCTCTATTTTGTTTTGGAGCGGGTGTTCCCTTCGGATCCTCTGGTTCTGCTTTTGGGAGTTCCAATCGGTGTCATGTTAACTATCATGACTTGTGTTGCGACAAATACAGGTGGAGCCATTATTGGGGGGGCGGCTGCTTTTCTGATTATCAGTTTGTCCATTCCTTATGGAGACTCTGTACTCTACGTTTTTACCCGCGTTTTTGAGACTTTTTTTGGCGTTTTTATTGCCATTTTAGTCAATTACGATATGGATCGAATTCGAGCTATTCTCTTAAAAAAGCCACGTTAGATTTTCTGACATGACTTCTTGACAGATGCTTTCCCCCGCTTTATAATGGATAACAGAAAGGTTCCGATGATGAAAGAAAAAGAATTACGTCGCCATTTAGCCGTTTTTCCCATGTCAAGTGTAAGGAAGTTGACGGATCTCTCCGATCGTCAAATTCGGTACTATGAAGAACACGGTTTGGTCAAACCAGAGCGGAATGAAGGGAATCGCCGCCTTTTTTCTTTAAACGATATGGATCGTTTATTGGAAATTAAGGATTTGCTGGCGGAGGGCTATTCGATTGCGGAGATTAAGAAAAATTTTTATCAGAGGGAGCAAAAATCTCGGCAGAAGATGAGTGAAAAGGCTGTTCGGAGAGCCTTGCACAGGGACATTGTGCGGGAAGGGCCGTTTCAGTCTGGGCCGAGTCAGTTTGGTTCCTTAGGGCCTAACCATTTTTAAGAAGGAGTTTCCTATGTCTGTCACTGCAGAACAAATACGTCGAGAAGTCAAAGAGAAAAATGTAACCTTTATTCGGTTGATGTTTACCGATATTTTGGGTACGATGAAGAATGTCGAAATTCCGGCTACGGAAGAGCAGTTGGATAAGGTCCTCAGTAACAAGGCTATGTTTGATGGGTCTTCGATTGAGGGATTTGTGCGAATCAATGAGTCTGATATGTACCTCTATCCAGATTTGGACACCTGGATTGTTTTCCCGTGGGGAGATGAGAATGGTAGTGTTGCAGGTTTAATTTGTGACGTCTATACGACAGAAGGAGAACCTTTTGCGGGAGATCCGCGTTCTAATTTGAAGAAGGCTCTGAAGCATATGCAGGAAGTTGGTTTTTCTTCTTTCAATTTGGGGCCTGAGCCAGAGTTTTTCCTCTTTAAGATGGATGAGCAAGGCAAGCCAACCCTAGAAGTGAATGACAAGGGGGGGTATTTTGATTTAGCCCCAACAGACCTGGCGGACAATACCCGTCGTGAAATCGTGAATGTTTTGACCAAGATGGGGTTTGAAGTGGAAGCGAGTCACCACGAAGTGGCGGTGGGCCAACATGAAATCGACTTCAAGTATGATGATGTCTTGCGGGCGTGTGACAAGATCCAACTGTTCAAACTGGTTGTTAAAACCATTGCACGCAAACACGGCATGTATGCGACCTTCATGGCCAAGCCTAAACATGGGATTGCTGGTTCCGGCATGCATTGCAACATGTCTCTATTTGGTCCGGATGGTCAAAATGCCTTCTTTGATGCTGAAGACCCGAACGGCATGCAATTATCAGAAACCGCCTATCATTTCTTGGGTGGCCTCTTGAAACACGCTTATCACTACACTGCTGTGATGAACCCGACCGTTAACTCCTACAAGCGTCTTGTACCTGGCTACGAAGCCCCTGTTTATATTGCCTGGGCAGGTCGGAATCGTTCGCCTCTTGTGCGCGTGCCGGCTAGTCGTGGAATGGGTACTCGCTTGGAGTTGCGTTCGGTGGACCCAATGGCCAATCCTTATATTGCAATGGCTGTATTGTTAGAAGTTGGTTTGGACGGAATCGCCAACCGAATTGAGGCGCCAGAACCAATCGAGTCCAACATCTATACTATGTCACCGGAAGAACGTAAGGAGGCTGGAATCACAGACTTGCCATCAACTCTTCACAATGCTTTGAAAGCCTTAACGGAAGATGAGGTCGTGAAAGCAGCTATGGGTGAGCATATCTACACCAACTTCTTGGAAGCTAAACGTATTGAATGGGCTTCTTATGCGACCTATGTCTCTCGCTGGGAAATTGACAACTACCTAGAGTTGTATTAATGATTAATGGGCGATGATTGTAGGAGAACCTTGGTCCTATTCCAATTCGCTTGAAATCGTCATTCAATAGTTGAAAGCTTTCCAGGCTCAGCGGTCTGGAAAGCTTTTTCCAGTACGACGGGCATGTCGTACATCTGAGGTGTAAGTTCTCTGTGGGCACCTGCTACCGGTGAACTCAATAGCGACTCCCAAGCCTGACTATCGTGAGGTAGCGGGGAGAGGAAGGGATAGCGAAATCGTGGCTCTACGAACAGAAACGTGATAGTAAGGCGTATATGGAGGATAAGGGGGCCGGAAACTCTAAAGTCCAAGAAGGTAGTCGTAACCTATATGCGTAAATCACGAGAGTAAACGAGGAAAGATGTACGACTTATCCCGTGAGGTCTTGTCGAGGCAATAGCCTAGTAACAACGAACGACAAGAAGTCAGCCGAACCCATAGTAGTGAAGAAACTTCTGTAATGGAAGTGGAGCGAAGGGGTGAACAGTTAACCGAAGTATACCTACTTCACTTGTATCTGTAAGGATAAGTGTCTGATAGAACTGGAGGCAGTCACGTATTGACTAGAGGAATGTTCATCAATTTAAGACGTCCTACAGATAGCGAAACAAGAAAGGAATACGCACATGTCTAAATTAATAGACCAGATAGTCTTTTAGTTTGCTTTTAGTACAAGGCAGCGAGTCGCAGGCAGTACTAAAGTACGGCAAGACGAGCTAACACAGTAATAAAAGATAAACTAAAACTCCAAGCAGGCTTCGCCTGCTAACTCATGACAGAAAATTAGTTCAGGTATATAATAAAGATGAGCAATACAAATCCGTAAGTTTATTAGGGCTTTGCCGAGCCTGTAACTAAAACTGGATGAATAAGAGTCATGAGATAACTCGAATACGCCTTGAGCGTGAAAATAAAATTACAAAACAGCCTCTTA
>NZ_JADPMS010000037.1:0-20352 GCF_015686645.1 Streptococcus sp. NLN76
AAGCTGGCTATGAACTTGTTAACGATGGCTTCCCAGCAGGTGAAGTCTACGACAAAGATAGCAATGTAACTCAAGAGTATACAGTTACATTCCGTCAAAAAGTTGTAGATGTGGAACCAGAAAATCCAACTAATCCGAAAGATAATTCTGAACTCGAATTGACCAAAACGGTTACACGTACGATTGAGTATAAATACTTGAAAGAAGATGGTGAAGAAGCTTCTAAAACTGTGACACAAACAGTTACATTCACACGCAAAGCCAAAGTCAATATGGTGACAGGAGAGGTGACTTACGCTGCTTGGACCACAGAAGAAGGTACAACCCCAGCGGTTGAATCACCAGCTATCCAAGGTTACACCCCAGATCAAGCAAGTGTAGCAGAGTGGAAACCAAGTGCAACAGATGCGGATGTGGATGTCGTAGTTGTCTACACACCAAACGATCAGAAAGCAACGATTACTTATGTGGATGAGACTACAGGCGAAACCTTGGATGCAGTGGATACCGTGACAGGTAAGTCTGATGAGTCTATCAATTACACGACTGCAGACCGTATCACAGCCTATGAAAAAGCTGGCTATGAACTTGTTAACGATGGCTTCCCAGCAGGTGAAGTCTACGACAAAGATAGCAATGTAACTCAAGAGTATACAGTTACATTCCGTCAAAAAGTTGTAGATGTGGAACCAGAAAATCCAACTAATCCGAAAGATAATTCTGAACTCGAATTGACCAAAACGGTTACACGTACGATTGAGTATAAATACTTGAAAGAAGATGGTGAAGAAGCTTCTAAAACTGTGACACAAACAGTTACATTCACACGCAAAGCCAAAGTCAATATGGTGACAGGAGAGGTGACTTACGCTGCTTGGACCACAGAAGAAGGTACAACCCCAGCGGTTGAATCACCAGCTATCCAAGGTTACACCCCAGATCAAGCAAGTGTAGCAGAGTGGAAACCAAGTGCAACAGATGCGGATGTGGATGTCGTAGTTGTCTACACACCAAACGATCAGAAAGCAACGATTACTTATGTGGATGAGACTACAGGTGAAACCTTGGATGCAGTGGATACTGTAACAGGTGTATCTGATGGAGAAATCAAATACTCAACTGCAGATCGTATCGCAGCCTATGAAAAAGCGGGTTATGTCTTGGTATCAGACAACTTTCCAGCAGGTGAAGTCTATGACCGTGATGACAAGACTGATCAAGCCTATGCTGTTATCTTGAAACACAAGATTGAGGACATCGATCCAGAAAATCCAGTGAATCCAAACACAGGTGAGCCTGTTGAGTTGACTAAGACAGTTACTCGTACCATTGAGTACAAGTACCTCACTCCAACAGGTGAAGAAGCATCCGCTACGATCACTCAAACAGTTGAGTTCACTCGAACAGCTAAAGTAGACCGTGTAACAGGAGAAGTCACTTACACAGACTGGACAACCGAAGCAGGTACAACCCCAGCGGTTGAATCACCAGCTATCGCAGGTTACACACCAGACCAAGCAATTGTAGCTGAGTGGAAACCAAGTGCAGATGATGAAGATGCTAAAGTCGTAGTTGTCTACACACCAAACGAGCAGAAAGCGACCATCACTTATGTGGATGAAACCACTGATGAAATCTTGGATGATGTGGATACTGTAACAGGTGTATCTGATGGAGAAATCAAATACTCAACTGCAGATCGTATCGCAGCCTATGAAAAAGCGGGTTATGTCTTGGTATCAGACAACTTCCCAGCAGGTGAAGTCTATGACCGTGTTGACAAGACTGATCAAGCCTATACTGTTGTCTTGAAACATAAGATTGAGGATATCGACCCAGACAATCCAGTGAATCCAAATACAGGTGAATCAGTTGAATTGTCTAAGACAATCACTCGTACCATTGAGTACCGTTATGAAACTCCAGATGGAGAATTCGTAACTGTCCCTGTGACACAAACTGTAACCTTCACACGTACTGCAACAGTAGACCGTGTAACAGGTAAAGTGACCTACACAGACTGGACAACTGAATCTGGTACAACACCAGAAGTAGTATCTCCAAGTGTAGATGGTTTCACACCAGATAAGACTCTTGTTCCCGCATGGACCCCAGATGTGACTGATTCTGACGAAACAGTTGTGGTCATCTACAAAGCTGACGAGCAAAAAGCCAAAGTGACATATATAGATGAGACTACGGATGAAATCCTTGAAGTTGAAGAACTTGTTGGTAAGTCTGGAGAATCCATCAAGTATTCGACAGCTGATCGAATTGCTTACTATATTTCTAAAAGCTATGAGTTGGTTTCTGATGAGAACCCTGAAGGAGTTCTGTTTGATAAAGATGGTAATGTGCTTCAAGAATTCAAGGTTATCTTGAAACATAAGATTGAGAACATCGATCTAGAAAATCCAGTAAATCCAAATACTGGTGAAACAGTTGAGTTGACTAAGACAGTTACTCGTACCATCGAGTATAAATATTTGACTGCCAATGGAGAAACAGCTTCTAAAACTGTTGTTCAAACTGTAACATTTACACGAACAGCAACTGTTGATCGTGTGACCGGTAAGGTTACTTACGGTGATTGGACAGCTGAAAACAATACCTTCCCATTAGTTGTTTCACCAGTGATTGATGGTTATACCGTTGATCAATCAGAGGTTGCAGAGATGGTTGTGACAGTAGATACAGAAGATTCTAAAGTTGTTGTTATCTACACACAAGTTGAGAAACCAGAGCCTAAGCCTGAACCAAAACCGGAACCAAAGCCAGAACCAAAACCTGAGCCAAAACCGGAACCAAAGCCAGAACCAAAACCTGAGCCAAAACCGGAACCAAAGCCAGAACCAAAACCTCAACCAAAACCTCAACCAAAACCAGAAAAAGCAAAACCATCCGTGGCTGACAAACCACAGATGAAAGAGTCTAATGTTGGACAAACACTTCCTGAAACTGGTGATTCTGATAATCTTGCAATGGCCTTGCTTGGACTCGGATTGCTTGGAGCAGTTCCATTGATTGGATTTGTGAAACGGAAGAAAGATTAAAACCTTAGGTTTGCCTTCGCTTTAGAAAACCAATTCTGATTTTAGCCCCTACGGGGGCTTTTTTGTTGTCGAATATCGAATAAATAGAATAATAGCTGAAAGGAGAATGTAGTGTTGCCCTTGCGTTTCTAATTCGAAGGAGGTAATGAATGAATCTGAATTTTAGTTTTAAAATTTCTAAGGCCTATGTTTTTTGTGGTGCAGTACTCGCTAGTTTATGCTTGGGGATGGACAGGGTAGCTGCGGATGAGACCGCAGCTACAAATTTGAAAGAGTTACATCCTCAGGCATCTTCGGCTCACAGTGAACTTATTCAGGAATCTGGCCAAGATGTCGGACAATTAATGCAACCAATAGTATCTGAGGAGTTGGAGCAAGCACAAGTTCAAGCACAAGCAGCAGGTGTCGTAATTGAGCAGAAGGCTCCTCGGTTTTATGATTCTTTGGCAAAAGCGCAAGAAGACTTGAAACAGCAAGCTCAAAGCTTACTGAATAAAACAGCTAGTCAGCAAGCTCTACATAGGGAAATCACATCCATTCAAGCACAGAATCAGCAGATTCTCCAAGAGAATCAAGCAGAGATAGAGCGTGTATCATTGGAAAATCAAGAAAATGAAACACAGATCAAAATTGAAAATCAAAGGGAACAAGATCGTGTCGACCTAGAAAATACCAGACTGCAGAATCGATACAAACTAGACTTAGAGAATTATGAGCGATTAAGAAGGGATCGACAAGAGATTTTGAAGACAATACAAACTCGTCAACAAGAAGTCGAACAGGCCAAAAGAATGCTAGTGCGACCGGATGACATTTCCTATGGCAGTAACGGTTATACCAAAAGCAATTCTACTCAACACCTCAAGCTTAGTGCTCCCTTGAAAGGTATGAAACTTATTGCAAAAGGTGATTTGAAAAATCCACAGGTCTTGGTAGAAGGGGATATTCCGGAATCGCAAATTGTGACTAGTTTTGTTTGGAAGAATGTAGAACCAAAAGGGTTAGAATTGACCAAGGGAGTTTTTGGAGACAAAAGCTACTGGGATGCAGCCTACAATTACAACCAAAATGGAACGACAACTCAAATTTGGACAGGGCGAATTGGAAATTGGTACAAAATACCTGAAGCCATCAAAACAGCCGATGGAAAAATTCATGATGCCTATCTTCAAGTTGAAATTGATAGTAGTGGACTCTACAAGGAAAGTATGCGGACTAAAACGGATGGAACTTATTTTGCCTTTTGGAATCAGGATGGCGCTATCAATACCTTAAATGGCTTTACTCTAGGAACTGTTAATCAAGAATCAGATGGCATTCGCTTGCGTGTGAGGTTGGATAGTCCTGAGAACACGAACCCTTATTTATGGGCCACTACGATTTATGACCTGGATCTGGGGCAATTTCTGGAAGTGGATCCAAAAACTAGTCTAATTTTAAGTATTGGTGGAGGCCTGAAAGTAGAAGGCTCAAAAATCGTGTCGGATGAAAATTTAGGAAATACCTATGGACTCAACCGAGATGTCAATGCCCTGAATGCACGTGCCTCATCACCTGACGGAGCTGTCCTCCTAGCCCAGTACACATCTGAGTATCAGTCTATGATCCGCAATAGTCCTGGAGGGGCAGGATCATCTGTGGCACGTGCAGATTTTGGAGCAGCTGGACAAGTTCAGATTCAAGTCATCCCCAAACTACCACCCGAACCAGAAAAACCTACCAAGCCGACTCTGTTAGTTCCAAACTTTAAAACCTTCATTCCTAAAATTCCAAGTCCAAAACCGTTACATCCTGTTCCAGATTTACCAACGAAAAAGGAGAGTGTTCATCCAGTCTTTGTGATTCAAAAACCAAGCAATCACAAGACTGTTGTGAACCAGGCAAAAATGGATGTGGATGGTAAGTTGGTGCCCAAGGGGTCACTGCAAATCTGGGAACTTCAGAATCAGCCCTTGAAAGCAGGTCGGGACCAGGTGTTTTCTTACCAGCTGGAAGATCCGCTGCCATCGGGATTTTTGGTTGACTGGGCTAAAACCAAGGAAATGAACCAAGTTCATTGGACTGTAACAGAAAAATCAGCTGGTCACCTAATCTTTGAAGCGAAAGCAGAAACGCTAGCCCTCCTCAATAAAGATCGGCATCAAGCGATTTCTCTGCCTCTAGCCTATGTGATTGGTCGCCCTCAAAATGACGGCGGCTCCTATCGGAACACCTTTAAAACGAAAATTCAGACTCCTTCTGGATCCTTTGTAACAGTTTCAAACACATCTGTTATCTATACACCTGGTCAAGATCCAAAGCATCCTCGTACAGGACCGAATGGGGACAATCCGACACCTGAAGACAACTTCATTCATCCTCAAAAAGAGGTTTTTGATCCAGCAACTGGTCAAAACCTAAACGGACGGTCACTGTTACCAAACTCCAAGATCTATTATCGTTTGACACAGGATTTTGACCAGTACAAGGGGATTCAAGTAAGTCCGGCTGATATTTCCAAGGGTTTCTATTTTGTGGAGGATTATCCTGACGATCGTTTGGATCCAACTAGCTTGAAGGTCACTGCCATTAAATCGAGCAATGGGGAGGATCTCTCGCAGTTGCTAAACTATTACCACGTTTTAACTCCCCACTCGATTGACAGCAAGCTTCAGAAGGCCCTAGAGCACTCTGGAGTTCGTCCGCATGGCGGTTATTTGCTGTGGTCGGCCAAAGATCCCCAAGCCTTTTTTGAGCGCTATGTCCAAGCTGGTTTATCAGTGACCTATGATCTTTCTTTTTCTTTAGATAAAAAGTTTAAAGAAGGGGCTTTTACCAACCAAGCTTTCCAAGTTGAATTCGGAAACGGCTATGCCTCCAATCACGTCAGAAATGAAGTGCCAACTTTGAAGGTGCAGAAAGAAGTTTTGAATCAAGAAAGTGAACAAGATCTGAACGGGCACGAAGTTGCCATGGGTCAACTATTCAGTTATCGCTTAAAAGGGTGGGAAGTGCCCGCAAACCGTGGTTACAAACTTGAGGAATACCGCTTCTTGGATAATTTAGACCAGGAGCATGATACGTTCCTTAGAGGACAGGTAGTGTCAGCAGTCACCTTGACCTTGCAGGATGGGCGAATAATCCCTTCAGGTACTGATGTAACGGAGTTTGTAGATCAAGTTTATGAAGGTAGAGATGGGCATTACAGTTTAGCCTTTAAAAAAGATTTCTTAGAAACTCTATCTGACCAGAGTCCATTTGCGGCAGATGTCTACCTAACTGTAAAACGGATTGCGAGTGGTACAGTCAGAAATCAATACACACTGGTAGTGAATGGCAATCCTGTGAATTCCCAGCTTGTTCAAACCCACACATCTGTACCAGATTCAGTGAATACTGAGTTCCCTGAGAATGGTTCTCAGAAACCAGAAAAGACACTTCCCAACACTGGAACAGAAGGAGATCATCTGTCCTTTATCGGAAATATGTTGATGGGGCTTGCTGCCTTAATCGTTGCACTGAAAAAAAATAAATCGTAGGGAGTTTAAGACCAGGGAGCTTTTGAGTTCCCTGGTTTTTCGCGCTTTCTTCAGCTTAGGAATCATGTTATAATGGAGCATATTTTCAATTGAGTGGAGGAAGTATGAATCGTTTGGGTGATTTAGGTCGAGGAGGCCGCAAAGCCCTAATAGAAGGGATTGTGGTGATCCTACTAGGACTTTTTTTGATTATCTGGGGGCAGCTTGTACCGAAGGTGGGCTATCAGCTCTTCTTCCTGTATATTTTTCTATCAGCTCTCTGGACGCTAATAAGTCGGTGGTTCGGACGTAAGGAGATTCAGGAGAATCTTTGGATTACTTTGGGAAAACTGGTCGCTTCCGTGATTTTTGGAGAGATAGCCATTTTGGAGGATATGGCTGTTTACCTCTTGGTGTATGCAATTGCCTTTTATCAAATTTTTACAGGTGTAGTCAACCTGGTCACCTGGTGGCTCTATTGGCAAAATGGAATTCCAAAACGTTTCCGTTATTTGACGGATGGTATCATAATGACTGGGTTTGGGGTATGGAGTCTGTCCCCTTACCATGATGCCAATGAATTTCAATTATTGCTTTTAGGTTGGTATTTGGTGACCTTGGGGATGACTCGTTTGCGGGATGGACTTTTCTTTGAAAAAGAAATGAAGCAGAACAATTTAAAACGCCGCGTACGGGTAACTCTTCCCATTTTCATTACCGCTCTGGTTCCAGCTGCGACGCTCAATAGGCTTAATGAATTTTTACAAGAGAATACTGAGGAAACTGCAGCAGAAGCATATAACGTGTCCAAAGAGGAGAAATCTGGTCAAATTGAAGTTTTTATCCATACAGCTCAGACCAATTTCTTTGCGGCTGTGGGTCATGTGGACTTGTGTTACCAAGGTCGTGTCATTTCGTATGGTTCCTATGACCCATCTTCTGAACGCTTGTTTGGAATGGTCGGTGATGGCGTACTCTACAAGTGTGACCGGGAGGCCTATATTGACTTGTGTAAGCGAGAAAGTCAGAAAACCTTGTTCGGTTATGAAATTGATTTAACAGCGGAGCAAGAAAAGGCGGTTCAAGCATACTTAGCTGATTTGGATAAAATCTTGGTACCATGGGAACCTGAGGCGAACTTGGTGAAGAAAGAAGATGGTTCTGAAGATCATACTTATGCTTACAAAATTCGCCATGAAACGAATGGTGACCTCTATAAGTTTACTGAATCCAAGTTTAAAACCTATTTTGTATTAAGCACCAATTGTGCACTTCTTGCGGATACGATTGTTGGACAAGCGGGAACAGATATCCTTAGTCCTAAAGGTTTTATTGCACCAGGAACCTATCAGGAATACCTGGATACAGAATTTGAGAAACCACACAGTATGGTCATTGCTAAGAATGTTTATGCATAAGAAGGGGGCCCGAAAGGGCCTTTTTTGAAACTTTCACAAATATTTTCATAGATTGTCTTGCTATTGTACACCAGATGGTCTATAATGGTTCGAGATAAGGAGGCTGAATTGAAGAAGGCAGAAAAAACACAGTTGATGAGGGAGCGGATTCTAGAGGGCGCCATTCAAGAAATTTCGAGTTCAGGTTACCAAGGATTTCGCATCAATCAACTGTGTAAGAAGTATGGCTTTTCGAAAGGAAGTCTTTATAGTCTTTTAGTTTGCTTTTAGTACAAGGCAGCGAGTCGCAGGCAGTACTAAAGTACGGCAAGACGAGCTAACACAGTAATAAAAGATAAACTAAAAGAGTATATCATCTATTTCCGAACAAGGATCAGTTATATGTAGCCTGTGTCGAGGAAAGTTTTACGAAACTATTCCAGTTTTTAAAAGCGAATCTAGAGTCTGTTCCAAGTTTAGCGGACTACCTACAAAGTCGTTTACGGTTCTACCAGTCCTATCCTCACCATTCCCAGGTTTTCTTGGAAGCTTTGCTTTATAGGGGAGGTCAAGTAGAAGAGGAGATTCGTAGATTTCGAGATGAATTTGATCGCTTTAATCAGGCTGTAGCAAGGCGTTTAATTACAGAGTATGAGCTAAAAGAGGGTGTGACAGAAGAGCAAGCCTTAGCTTATTTGGATGTCATTCAAAAGCTTTTTCGTGCCTACTATTTAACACTCCAAGAATTAGACTCAGAACTTGTGAATAGCCGAGCCTATGAAGATCACTTGCAGGAAATACTAGGACATATGGTTTTTGGGATAGTCGATCAAAAGCCATCAAAGATAGACTAACCTACAGGATGATTTTTAAAGATGTATCACTCTTTAATCGGTTCTGATTTTAATATTTTAAAGGAGTAGACGATGTTTAAACGTTACGCATGGTTGTTGTTAGTAGTAGGGATTCTTAGTCTTTTGGCAGGATTTTGGGTTGTTGCCAACCCTGGTATGACCTTAGCTGGTATTGGAACAGCGGTTGCCATCTTTTTCTTGGTTGATGGAATTGTGAATGTGGTTCAATACTTTACCAATGAATACAGAAGTGGCTGGACCCTCTTTAATGGGATTATCACAGCGCTACTAGCCCTTATGCTCTTGACTGACGGATTCGGTGCTCGTACCCTCTTCATGTCAACCATGATTGCTTTCTGGGTTCTTTTCTCTGGAATCACTCGTCTCATGATGAGTTTTGATGTTAAGAAAATTGACCGTTCTACAGGTTCTACCTTGATGTGGACAGGGATCCTTGGCATTCTTGCAGGAGCTCTTATGATGATGACACCTTTATTTACTGCTTTGATGGTTTCCTACATGATTGGATTTACCTTTATCTATCAAGGAATTGCATCCATCGTTCTTTATTTCAAAGCAAAATAAGGACTAGAGGCTGGGCATGAGCCCAGCCTTTTTTCAAGAAAGGTTTTCGGATGGTTAAAAAATTTGTAGTCCTCCTCTACGGAATCTTTTTAAGTTCCATTATCGCAGGGATTTCCTATCTGTTTATCATGGCTGAAAAAACCAGCAGTCATTGGCTATGGCATTCGGACTTCTCGCATTCCACCCTCTATCAAGCAGTCTTAATTCTGGTTGGAAGTATTGCTTTATATGCGCTCAAACGTAACTGGGGTTCTCTGCCCTTCACCAGTCACCAAGTCTTGCACGTCTTACAAGAAAAGGGGACCTTAAAGTATGGTCAGGCTTGGAAAAGCCTCTTAGTTGCTTTGCTCATCCTAAGTCTAGGAGCAGGTGTGGGTCCGGAGGCTCCTTTACTAGGGGCGGTCATTGCCTATTCTATCTGGCAGGCTGATAAAATGCGCTATCTCTATGTCCATTGGGAGGAACTGAGTGCTGGTAAGCGGTTTGTAGTTCTTTTCCATCCGCGACGTTACTTACAGTCCTATCAAGTAGATCAAGCTGTTTTGGAGGGACAGAAGAAGAAACTCCTCATCAGTCTCTATGCCTTCAATGGGCTCTTTGTATTCTGGCTTTTGATGCGCTTATCAGACCAACCTTCTTTTGTCACAACCATTGGAAAATCAGCTTGGGGATTAGAGGAACTGCTTTATTTCTTGGCTCTCCTAGCTTCGGGTTTTCTGTTTGCCCTGGTCTATCAACAAGTGAAAAAGGGAGTCGGAAGGTTGAAACTGGGAGACAAACTTTCTCTCCCCATAAAGATTGTAATTGGCGGTCTTTCGATTTTTATTACGTCGCAAGTGGCACCTGACTTGTTGTTTTCCGGACAACATTCCATGCATACTCTCTTTGACATGGGATTAGAAGCTTCTGCCATTGTCCTCAGTCTTTTAGCAATCGGAAAATTACTGTTATTGGATCTCAATCTTTGGGCCGGTTGGACAGGAGGAGATATTTTCCCCTTAACCTTCGCCTCTCTCTTACAAGGCTTTGCAATGGCAAAATTGCTAGAAACACAAGGGTTAGATACCCCCTTTGTGGTTCTGGTTGTGGGGCTAGCCATGGCGATGCAACTGATGGAGAACCGAATCTTAGCCTTGATATTTGTCTCTTTGTTTTTCCCAGTTAACTTGTGGCCCATATCCCTCTTGGTCTTTGTAGTCTATGAAGGAATGGCTCGTTTCCATAAGAAAAATCAGCAGTCCTAATAAGGAATGCTGATTTTTCACATTATAGTTCTTGGCTAGCAATGCCAACGATGACATCACAGGCTTTTTCCATGGTTTGGAGGCTGACAAATTCGTAGCGCCCATGCATGTTTTCACCACCTGCAAAAAGATTGGGGGTAGGGATACCCATGAAGGAAATTTTGGAGCCGTCAGTTCCCCCACGAATGGGTTCAATGATGGGGGCAATGTCTAGCGATTTCATGACTTTTTCAGCTAATTGAACGGGACGCATATCTTTTTCGATGACTTCCCTCATATTGGAGTACTGGTCTTTGATGTCAACGATGACACGTTCCTCCCCCCAGCTTCGGTTCATACGACCAGCGATTCGCTGAAGGGTTTCCTTACGGTTGGTTAAACCTTGGCTTTCAAAGTCCCGAAGAATGTAGTCAGCGTGAGCTTCTTCTTCAGTACCAGAGAGTTTTTGCAGATGGTAGAATCCTTCATAACCTTCGGTATACTCAGGACGTTCACCATCTGGGAGAACTCCGTGAAAGTCCATGGCCAATTGGAGAGCATTAATCATCTGGCCTTTGGCTGTACCTGGATGGACGTTACGGCCTTTGAAGGTTACGTGGGCTGCGGCAGCACTGAAGGTCTCGTATTGAAGTTCGCCAAGAGGGCCACCATCTACGGTGTAGGCAAAGTCTACATTGAAATCAGCTGCGTCAAACTTGTCCGCTCCAGTTCCGATTTCTTCATCAGGTCCAAAACCGATGCGAAGTTCAGCATGCTCGATTTCTGGATGGGCAACGAGATATTCTACTGCTGAAAGGATTTCCGCAATTCCAGCCTTGTCATCGGCTCCAAGTAGTGTGCGACCATCTGTAGTGATGAGGGTTTGTCCTAAGTAGTTTTGCAGTTGTGGGAATTGGTCTGGACTGAGCTCATAGCCACTATCGCTAAGGGGGATACTGCCGCCTGGGTAGTTTTCAATGACTTGAGGGGTAACATTCTCTGCATTAAAATCAGCTGTATCCATGTGGGAGATGAAGCCAATTTTATAAGGAAATTTGTCGCTGTTTGCGGGTAAGGTACCAACGACAAAACCATTGTCTAAGTAGTGTACATCCACTAGTCCAATGTATTCCATGGTTGGCTTGAGGACATTCAGAGCAAAGTCTACTTGACTTTGGGTGGATGGTGTGCGATCAGCTTGCTCATCTGACCGTGTATTGATGCGCACATAGTCTAGGAAGTGGGGGAGTAGTTGTGGGTATTTACTCATAATCAATTCCAACCTTTCTAATAGTCCTTTTTATTATAGAACGGTCCTGGGAGAACTGCAAGACATTTTCTTTTTTCAATGGGAAAAAAGAAAGATTTAGGATATAATGGAGCTATGAATTTCGAAAAAAGAGGGTTATTATGGCACACAAGTTGGAGGGAATTTTAGAGGAACTACGGGAGCATGGCATACGTGTGACCGAGGCACGTCGCTTGATGCTGGAATACTTGATGAATAGTCATGAGCATCCGAGTGCTGAAAAGATATACCAGGATTTGATGGAAGTTTATCCTCAGATTAGTCTGGCCACGGTCTACAATAACCTCAACCTCTTTCTTAAGGAAGGGTTGGTAACGGAGATTAAAATAAAAAATGACCAGACCCGGTACTATGATTTTATGGGGCATGAACACATCAATATTGTTTGTGAAAATTGTGGCAAAATTGCTGATTTTGAGGGTGATGGTCCGCCGGATATTTCTGTAACAGTCCGTGAACAAACGGGTTATGAACTCAGAAAGCAGGAATTATTGGTCTATGGTCTTTGTCCGGATTGTCAGAAATTAAAGGGGTGAACTAGCTATGAAAACGTTTATTCGTACAGGCCTAGCTCTTTTAATATTGGTTGGCCTAAGTGCTTGCGGCAATAAGGATATCTTTGGTTCGGAGTACACATTTGATACAGCTCAAATTCGGATGCCGAATGGAGATTTGATAGAGGGTGAAGTGGAACAGTGGGCCCATGATAGTGATAACGATAATATTCGTGTGACCTTCAAAAATGGGAAATCCTACTACACCAGTTCGGTCAATGTTGTCCTCTTTAATAAAGAATCGAATCCTTGAGGGGTCGTGATAGAATTCACGTGCCCTCTTGTTTTTGAAGTTGAAATATTGTAGAATAGAGTGGACTGCTAGGCAGTACTTATAATACCTAAGGAGAATTGAAGATGGTGAAATTAGTTTTTGCTCGTCATGGTGAATCAGAATGGAACAAAGCGAACCTCTTTACAGGTTGGGCTGATGTGGACTTGTCAGATAAAGGGACACAACAAGCCATCGATGCTGGTAAATTGATCAAAGAAGCTGGAATTGAATTTGATCAAGCTTACACTTCTGTTTTGAAACGTGCGATCAAAACAACCAACCTTGCTTTGGAAGCTGCTGACCAATTATGGGTACCAGTTGAAAAATCATGGCGTTTGAACGAGCGTCACTACGGTGGTTTGACAGGTAAAAACAAGGCGGAAGCTGCTGAGCAATTTGGTGATGAGCAAGTTCACATTTGGCGTCGTTCTTATGATGTATTGCCTCCAAATATGGATCGTGACGATGAGCACTCAGCTCACTCAGATCGTCGTTACGCACACTTGGATGACACTGTTATCCCAGATGCTGAAAACTTGAAGGTGACTTTGGAACGCGCGCTTCCATTTTGGGAAGATAAAATTGCTCCAGCTCTTAAAGATGGTAAAAACGTCTTTGTTGGAGCACACGGCAACTCAATCCGTGCTCTTGTAAAACACATCAAACAATTGTCTGATGATGAAATCATGGATGTTGAAATTCCGAACTTCCCACCACTTGTATTCGAATTGGATGACAAATTGAATGTCGTAAAAGAATACTACCTAGGTCAAGACTAATAGACAGAAAGCTGGGACATTAGATCCCAGTTTTTTTAACTCTAAAACGTGAATCGAAGTCGTGTTTAGAGGGAGTCATCTAGTGAATTTCTGTGGTAAAATGGAGAGAGTTTTCTAGAAAGTGTATGACATG
The DNA here is from genome assembly GCF_015686645.1 of Streptococcus sp. NLN76. Classification (NCBI taxonomy): domain Bacteria; kingdom Bacillati; phylum Bacillota; class Bacilli; order Lactobacillales; family Streptococcaceae; genus Streptococcus; species Streptococcus sp. NLN76. The sequence goes on from NZ_JADPMS010000037.1 coordinate 13,659, forward strand.
GAATGAGAAAGAAGAATCGCATCGAGCAGCAAACCATCCCCACACGTCTGTATTTTATTTTGGGATTGGTATTTAGCTTGTTTTTGATACTAGCAGTTCGGTTGGCATATATGCAGGTCTTTAACCAGGCTTTTTATTTGGCAAAAATGGCGACAGCCAGTCAAAAAATTATCAAGGGGAGTTCTGTTCGTGGGCAAATTTATGATGCTCAAGGCAAGCCCTTGGTTGAGAATGAAAGCAAACAAGTGGTCTCCTATACTCGTAGTAATCAAGACACAGCTGAGTCTCTCAAAGAAAGAGCCAAGGAAATTCTTCAACTGGTAGATGTCAAGGACGAAGACCTTAGCCAGCGACAGTTAGCGGATTATTATTTAGCGGATCCATCTGTTTATAAGGAAGTTGTAGACCAACTTCCCAAAGATCAAAAAATCGATCGTGATGGGAATGCCTTGCCTGAAAAAACCATCTACAATAACGCAGTAGAGACAGTTCAGCTCAAACAGGAGGAGCTAAGTCCAGAGGATAAAAAGGTTGCCCTCCTCTTTAATCAATTAAATGCTATTCCAAACTTCGGGACCGGTAATCTTCGGACAGAAGATCTCAGTCCCGAACAAGTAGCTCTAATTGCATCATCCAGCCAGGAAATTCCTGGAATATCCATCTCCACAAGTTGGGAACGTAAAGTTTTGGAAACTCCGCTCTCCAGTATTGTCGGAAGTGTTTCCAATGAGCAGACAGGGATCCCTGCTGAAGAGGTGGAGGAGTACTTGAAGAAGGGGTATTCCTTGAACGACCGGGTTGGAACCTCTTATTTGGAGAAAGAATATGAAGAAGCTCTCCAAGGCAAGCGTTCTGAAAAAGAGGTTTATTTGGATAAGGATGGGAACTTGGAAAAAGTGGTGACAACCACTGAAGGTGAAAAAGGAAAAAATCTTAAACTAACCGTGGATTTGGATTTCCAACAAGGAGTGGAGGACATTCTCAAGAATGCTCTCCAGTCTGAAATCAACAAGGGAAATGCTCTGGAGACTGAAGGTGCTTATGCAGTCGTATTAAGGCCTGAGGACGGTTCTGTCTTGGCGATGGCCGGTGTCAAGCAGGATATCGAAAAACACGAATTGTCTTCAGATTCGCTCGGAACGATCACCAATGTCTTTGTCCCAGGTTCTGTTGTCAAGCCGGCAACCCTAACTGCGGGTTGGCAAACGGGAGCCTTGTCTGGCAATGAGATTTTGGCAGATCAGACTGTTCTTGGGATTAATTCCTGGTTTACAGAAGGAAGTGTTCGGGACATTTCAGCGGTTCAAGCCTTAGAATATTCTTCCAACACCTACATGGTTCAAGTAGCCCTACGAATTCTGGGTAGTCCAATCGGGGCAGCTCTGATTGATGACAGTGCCAGTGTTAAAACTGCTATGGAAAAAATGAGGACGGCCTTCGGCCAATATGGAATGGGGGTTAAGACTGAAATCGACCTCCCTAATGAATCAGTTGGTTTTTTACCGACAGAATTTACGGTAGGTGATTATATGAATAATGCCTTTGGTCAGTTTGACAACTACACGCCGATGCAACTGGCGCAGTTCGCAGCCACATTAGCGAATGGAGGAAGCCGCATCCAACCCCATATTGTCGCTGGAATTCATGACAACGATGAAAATGGTGGGCTGGGTCAAGAAATAGAGAAGAAAACCGGTCGAGTTCTGAACCAGGTGGATATATCTCAGGAAGACATGTCGCTTCTACAGGAAGGGATGAACCAAGTGGTATACGGAACGTCATCCTTTACCACTGGACGTACCGTGGGAGAGGGAGCTTCAGTGGCGATTGCGGCTAAGACCGGTACAGCAGAAACGTTTGTGAGTGATGGCAAGGTCCGCTCCGTCAATACCAACGTAGTGGCCTATGCGCCAACTAGTAATCCAGAAATTGCCGTGGCCGTTGTGTTCCCACACAATACCGATTTATTGTCAACCGTAAGCCATAGTATCACCAAAGACATTGTTAATCTTTATTATTCTAAAAATTAAGGAGGAGCTATGCTCTATCCCACACCGATTGCAAAATTAATAGATAGTTATTCGAAACTCCCTGGAATTGGGAAAAAAACAGCGACACGATTAGCTTTTCATACCATTAGTATGGAAGATGAAGAGGTGGCGGAGTTTGCCAAAAACCTCTTAGCTGCTAAGCGTGAATTGACTTATTGCTCAATCTGTGGTAATCTGACAGATGATGATCCCTGTTTTATTTGCAGAGATGAGACGCGTGATGAAACACAAATTTTAGTGGTAGAAGATAGCCGAGATGTAACGGCTATGGAAAATATCCAAGAATATCAAGGACGCTATCATGTCTTGGGTGGCTTGATTTCACCGATGAATGGCATTAGTCCCGATGATATAAATCTCAAATCCCTCATCAATCGTTTGATGGATGGCAAGGTGACGGAAGTCATTGTGGCAACGGATGCGACAGCAGATGGTGAAGCCACTTCTATGTATATTTCGCGGATCCTCAAACCTGCTGGCATCAAGGTGACCAGATTGGCGCGTGGATTAGCTGTCGGCAGTGATATTGAGTATGCGGATGAAGTAACCTTGCTGAGGGCGATTGAGAACCGGACAGAGTTATAGGAGAGTATGATGAAAGAAACCTTAATCCTTTTGTACGGAGGTCGTAGTGCTGAGAGAGAAGTTTCCGTTCTCACAGCTGAAAGTGTGATGCGGGCAGTAGACTATAACCGTTTCACTGTTAAGACCTATTTTATTAGTCGTGAAGGAGCCTTTTACAAGACACAAGAATTTGACCAAACGCCTGATGTCACAGTACGTTTAATGACCAATGATGGGATTGCTGATTTGGAATCCCTTAATCCAGGTGCAATCTATGAAGAGGGAGCTGTGATTTTTCCTTTACTTCATGGCCCTATGGGAGAAGACGGGACTATTCAAGGCTTTTTCGAAATCCTAGGCATGCCTTATGTAGGGACAGGTGTTCTGGCATCCAGCATGGCCATGGATAAAATCTCAACCAAGCGGATTTTAGAAAGTGCGGGGATTTCTCAGGTTCCCTACACAACTTATTTCGAAGGGGAAAAGCTAGCTGCAGCTCTGGATGAGGCAGAAGCCAAGCTAAGTTACCCAATCTTTGTCAAGCCATCCAATATGGGTTCGAGTGTTGGAATCTCTAAGGCGGAAGATCGTGCGGGTTTGCAAGAGGCTATTTTGGAAGCCCTTCGTTATGACAGTCGAATTCTGATAGAAGAAGGTGTGGATGCACGCGAAATTGAGGTCGCTATCTTGGGGAATCAAGACATCCAAACAACACTTCCAGGTGAAGTGGTCAAGGATGTCGCTTTCTATGATTACAAGGCTAAGTATATTGACAACAAGATTGAGATGGCCATTCCGGCTCAGATTCCAGATTCAGTGGCTAATGAGATGAGAGAAGCTTCTCGCAAAGCCTTTCACGCTCTAGGAGGTACTGGTTTATCCCGGTGTGATTTCTTCTATACTAAAGAAGGGGATGTTTTCCTCAATGAACTCAACACCATGCCTGGATTTACTCAGTGGTCTATGTATCCCTTACTTTGGAAAAATATGGGACTTTCTTATCCAGATTTAATTTCAACCTTGGTGGATTTAGCCAAGGAAGTTTATGAAAAGCGGCAAGCGCATTTCTTCTAAATTATAGTAGGTGATTTCCTGTGAAGGGCTTGCGCCCAATCATTGAAATATCACACAAGGTGAGGTGGTCGAGACGGTTGTCTGGCTGCCTTTTTTCTTAGCATTACGAATAATGAGGTAAAGGAGAAAAATATGTTTACACTTAGTGAAGTGGCAAGAGTTGTTAAAGCCAAGAATCCTCTAAAGTTCGACGGGGATTGGACGCTTAATAAGGTTGAATTTGATAGTCGTCTGATTGAAGAAGGGGACCTTTTCGTCCCCCTAAAAGGAGCACGTGATGGTCACGATTTTATAGATTTGGCTTTTGAAAAAGGGGCGCGTGCCAGCTTATCCGATCGTGAATTAGAGACAGACCAGGTCTATTTTTGGGTAGAAGATGTCTTAACAGCGTTTCAAGATCTAGCGGCCTACGTTTTGGAAAAGAGTCAAGTGGATGTGCTTGCAATAACAGGCTCAAATGGCAAAACAACCACCAAGGATATGTTGGCTCATTTGTTGGCAACTACTTATCCAACCTATAAGACGCAAGGCAATTATAACAATGAAATTGGCTTGCCATATACTATTTTACACATGCCACTTGGCACTGAAAAGCTGGTCTTAGAAATGGGGCAAGACCATTTAGGCGATATCTCTTTGCTCTCTCATCTTGCAAAACCAAAGGCTGCGGCTGTGACAATTGTTGCAGAAGCTCATCTTGAGTTTTTCAAAGACCGTCGAGAGATCGCTCAAGGGAAACTCCAAATTGCCGATGGCATGCCGGAAGGAGCCCTCTTGCTAGTGCCAAGTGATCCTCTCCTGGATGATTTACTTCCGGCCCAGGTGGACGTAAAACGGTTTGGGCCAGGTGGAGATATTGAGCTTTTTGATTTAAAGGAAAATCGAGATTCCCTCCAATTTAAAACAAATTTCATGAACGGGGTAGTAGAGGTCCCTCTACCAGGTCGCTACAATGCAAGCAATGCTATGGTTGCCGCCTATCTAGCTAAGGAGGAAGGGGTACCAGAATCAGTAATCCTTGATGCCTTCCCCAGCTTGGTTCTAAGCAAGAATCGAACAGAATGGAAGACTGCCCAAAATGGCGCAGCTATTTTATCAGATGTCTACAATGCCAATCCAACCGCTATGCGTCTAATTCTGGAAACTTTTTCCAATCTTCCAAAGGAAGGAAGTGGCAGGAAGTTGGCTGTGCTGGCAGACATGAAAGAGTTAGGGCAGGAATCCGAAGCCTTGCATATGAGCATGATTACCAGCCTCAATCCAGAGGATTTGGATAAAATTTATTTTTATGGACAGGAAATCGAGAGTCTGGCTAAATTGGCTGCAGAGATTTTTCCTCTGGGCCAAGTGCTTTATTACCCAACAGAGGATTTTGAAGCATTACAGGAAGCCATCGTAACAGATCTCAAAAATCAGGATCAAATCTTATTAAAAGGAAGCAATTCCATGAATCTGGCTAAGATTGTGGACATCTTAGAAGGAAAAACGTTATGATAAATGCTCTTGTTCAGTTATTTGCACGTAATCCCTTAGCTAGAGCACCTGAACTTCACTGGACAACGTCACTATTGCTTTTATTTAGTTTGATGCTCCTTTACTTTTTAGCCATTAGGCAGAAGGGGGATCGGTTGGCACGCTTTGCTCTTATTCTGGACCTCCTTGGTCTATATGGGTTCCTAGTTTTTCTTGATTTTAGTTGGCAAGCCAGTCTCCCATTCTATCATTGCCGTATCGCCATGATCTTGATGTTATGCTTGCCAGATCAGATGCGTTTAAAGACTTTCATGGCCTACTTAGGAGTCCTAGGGCCTATTATAGCCTTTGCTTATCCGGTTCTCTATGCCTATCCATTTTTTCATATCGCGAATTTATCTTTTATCTTAAGTCACCAGTTGCTTTTTTATCTGGCTTGTCACTATTTGATTTGGCAGAGAAGGTTAGATCCCCTATCTTTCACAAGGATTTTTGGCTATTCCTTTCTCTTGACTGCTGCGATGCTCTTTTCCGCCCTTTTGACCAAAGGAAACTACGGTTTTCTTCTGGAACTGCCTTTGCTTCACACACATGACCCACTTTTTAATTTTCTTTTTTTGAGCGTTTTGTTGGGTGTGGGCTTAAGTTTCATGCAAATTCTATTTTTGGAAAAGAGAAAAAGAGGGGGGACTCCTTAAAAGGGAGTGCTACTGTATGGTATAATGGATAAAAATGTAAAGGAGATTGAAAATGGGACTATTATCTGGCCTACTGGGAAATGCGAGTCAAAAAGATAGGCAGAAAGTTAAAGAGGATTTGGCGATGATTTTGCTGGACCAAGAAGAGGTGGAGATGGCCTTCTCATTGGTTCGTGACCTGATAGTCTTTACAGAGCACCGCTTGATTCTGGTAGACAAACAGGGGATGACAGGGAAAAAGGTTTCTTATAAATCGATTCCTTATGGTTCCATTTCTCGATTTACGGTAGAAACCAGTGGGCACTTTGATTTGGATGCGGAATTGAAAATTTGGATTTCATCTGCTGTGGAACCAGCGGAAATTCTTCAATTCAAGAGTGACGACAGCGTGGTTCAAATTCAAAAAGCACTAGCTGCAGCTGTGCTTCTTTAGAATGACGCTCGAAAATACTGCTTTTAGTACCTTTCTAGAACGTAGACCAGAAGATATCCAGTTATACTCGAAACAGTTCGAAATCTAAACAGGCAATCCGATGAAGGCAGAACTAGGGTTCGGCGAAGAGGATTAACACATTCAGATTTTGAATAGTATATTCTTTTAGTTTACTTTTAGTACAAGGCCGCGAGTCGCAGACAGCTCAAACATACTAAGATTAGTAGTGAGGAAACCTTCGACGGAAGATTTTCTCACTACTTTTTCTTTATGTTAAAGTAGTAGTGTCTTGTTAAGTCGTACTAGATTTTGGCATTTAATGCCGTAGCTCAAACTGGCAAGACACCTGTTTTAGTTAGAATTTTTTCAAAGTATGTTGGACGTTGAACGTCGTGTATTGA
>NZ_JADPMS010000038.1:0-20157 GCF_015686645.1 Streptococcus sp. NLN76
TTTCCCAAAGAGGAAGTAAGATGAAGGCTGTTATCGCTTGTGCTCATAAGATACTAAGAATTGTCTACAAACTTTTGAAAACACATCAAACTTATGAAGCAGCAAGAGCATTAGGGATGCGGCAACACCCTTAAGACATTTTTAAATATATTCACCTTAAGTATAACACAGATAGTGTTTTTTTGCGCTTTTTTACTGTGTTATTTTCAAATAAAAGACTATGTATGCCTTAATATCACGTTTCTGTTCGTAGTGCCACGATTTTGCTATCTCTTCCTCTCCCCGCTACCTCACGATAGTCAGGCTTGGGAGTCGCTATTGGGTTCACCGGAGCAGGTGCCCGCAGAGGACTTGCACCTCAGATGTACGACATGGCCGTCATACTCAAAAAAGCTGCATGGAATTTTTCCACACAGCTTCACTTTATAGAGAGTAGCTCTTCTTTTATTTCAAGTATCAGAAAATTTTTAATAGCTGAAGACCTAGTCTTTAGTGGTTTCAGATGTCTTTTCGGTATCTGATTCCATTTTAGATACGACTTCGTCGAAAGATAGAGGATGAACGTCCCCTTCTTCCTTTTCCTGATTGCTTGGCATTTGACCAGTTTCATACAAGGACTTGATCTCTTGGCTATCCAAGGTTTCATGTTCTAGGAGGGCTTGAGCAATCAATGCATGTTTTTCACGGTTTTCCTCAATGACCTTACGAGCAGCTTCGTGAGCTTCTACCAATAGCTTACGGACTTCTTGATCAATCTCACGCGCCGTTTGTTCAGACATTGATTTTTCTGGGCTGACTTGGCCAGCCAACATAGCATGGCTACCCTCATATTGAACTGGGCCAAGCAATTCACTCATTCCATATTCTGTGACCATGCTCCGAGCCAATTGAGTTGCTTGTTCAAAGTCATTGGAAGCACCAGTAGTCTGGACACCAAAGATAATCTCTTCGGCTACACGTCCTCCCATCAATCCAGCCAATTGTTCCTTCATATCATCTTTAGATAGCAGAGATTGGTCTTCTTTTGGAAGTGCAATCATGTATCCACCTGCGCGACCGCGTGGTACAATGGTTACTTTGTGCACAACACGTGCATTGGAAAGCACCAAACCAACAATGGTATGTCCGGCCTCATGGTAGGCCACAATTTCCCGTTCGCGTTTGGAGACTTCTTTATCCTTTTTAGATGGTCCAGCAATCACACGATCTTCTGCCTCATCGATATCGGAAGCATCAATTTCCTTTTTATTACGACGAGCGGCAACTAAAGCTGCCTCATTTAAGACATTTTCTAGGTCTGCACCCACAAAACCTGGGGTTTGTTGAGCCACCAATTTCAAATCAACGTCGGCTGCAAGCGGTTTGTTCTTAGCATGGACGCGAAGGATAGCCTCACGACCTTTGACGTCTGGTCTACCAACCAAAATCTTGCGGTCAAATCGACCTGGACGAAGAAGAGCTGGATCTAGGACATCGCTCCGGTTAGTTGCTGCAATAACAATAATTCCTTCGTTACCAGCAAAACCATCCATCTCAATCAAGAGTTGGTTAAGAGTTTGCTCGCGCTCATCATTTCCCCCGCCCATGCCGACACCACGGCGACGGCCAACAGCATCAATCTCATCAATAAAAATGATAGCAGGTGCAGCTTTTTTAGCATCTTCAAAAAGGGAACGGACACGGCTCGCACCGACACCGACAAACATTTCCACAAAATCTGAACCGGAAATACTGAAGAATGGGACACCTGCTTCTCCAGCGACCGCTTTAGCTAGGAGAGTTTTACCGGTTCCTGGAGGGCCTTCAAGCAAGACCCCAGCAGGAATCCGTGCTCCAAGGTTGGTGAAGCGTTTTGGATCTTTAAGGAACTCTACAACTTCAACCAATTCTTGTTTCTCTTCTTCGGCACCAGCAACATCCGCAAAGCGCACTTTGATGTCTTCTTTAGTTGTAGCTTTGGCACGATTACGGCCAAAGTTCATAGCACCACGGGCGCCGCCACCATTCTGGTTCATCATGGTCATAAAGAAGAAAAGTACAATAATGAATGGGACGATACTAATCAAAAACTGAATCCAAGCACCGCTTGAACTTTCCCGTTTAATACTGAGGTCTGCGCCCTGTTCCTGTGCTAAATCCTGAATCCGAGAGATATTAGCTTCCGATGGCAAAATAATGCTGGAGAAATTCTCAGCCTTGGTAGAGCTGGCATCGAAAAATTGAACACCTAAGTCGTTTTTTACTTCTTGTGCTTCTTTATAAGTACCCTGAATTTCAATCACGCTACCATTTGGTTGGTAGCTCAAATCCTTGACATTTCCGTCTTCCAATTGCTTGGTCAACTCAGTAAAGCTAATTTGCTGCGTTTGGGCAGATGAGCTAGTTCCAAAGATGTATTGGAAACCGGTGATTAAAGCAACAACTACGAAGATATAGGCCAGAGGATTACGACCGAAAAAACGGTTGTTTTGTTTCTTCATCTATATTCGTTTCCTTTTATATTTATTTGTAAACTTCCTCTTTCAAGATTCCAATGTAAGGGAGATTCCGGTAATTTTCTTGGTAATCCAAACCAAATCCCACTACAAATTCATTTGGAATTGTGAAGCAGGAATAGTCCGCATCAATCTCAACCTTACGGCCTTCTGGTTTATCTAGAAGAGTTACAATCTTAAGGGAAGCTGGCTTGCGTTCCAAGAACATTTTTTTCAAAATATCCAAGGTCAAACCAGAATCTATAATGTCCTCGATGATCACAATATGTCGATTTTCAATATCTGCAGCTAAATCCTTGACCACTGTCAACTCACCAGTGCTGGCAGTTCCTCCTTGATAACTAGACACAGCCATATAATCTGTTTCCAAATGCGCATCCACATGATTTATCAATTCCGCCATAAAAGGAATTGAACCCTTTAGAATCCCAATGAATACAGGATTTTTATCCATATATTCCTCCGCCAAAGTTTGGCCGAGTTTCTGGGCAGCCGCAACAATTTCCTCATGGGAGATGAGAACTTCTTTGATATCTTGATCTAACATATTCATTTCCTATTCTTTATCCATCTTTTGGACATAAATTCTAGCCTTCATTATACCATGTTCATTCTGGATACTCAAACATGGACCATGAGTATTGAGAATTCCCTGAATCTTTTCATCCTGTAAAACCAACACGGCCTGGTCCCGCTCCTGGATTGGGATTTTTTCATTGATAAACCATCGTCTCAACTTACGCCGCATCCCCCTCCAGACAAAGACATCTCCCTCCTGGCGATGACGCAACAGAACAGGTCTCTCCTCAACCTCTATTTCCGCTAAGATACTCCCTTTAGGTTTTTTTCCGAAGGAAAAATGAAAGGGGCCAAAATCAGTTACTTGACCCGGTTCTAACCAAAAGGACTGCGAGTCAAAGCGAGCTGGGGGGGTCTGGGTCAGTGAAAATTGATTGTAGCGCTTATCTAACCAATATCCCTGACCTAAATAGCTAGTCTGACTGCCCTCTTTTCGAAGCAGATGAGCCAGCTTCTCCACTTGTTCAGGTCCCCGAGGGAACTGGGGATAGTTTTTTAAGTACTGTTCTAAGAGGTAAATTTGCAAGGCTTCTGACTCTTCTTTCCATTTTTCCAAATGAAGAGGATCTAAGGGAGTCGTCAGACTGTTCAAAAGGCTATAAAGCTGCTCTACTTTCTGGGAGAGTCGTAGAAGACCTGTATCTAGCTGGGGATTCTCCTGGCGCAGATCTGGAAGAATCTTGTGACGGACACGATTGCGAAAATAAAGTGGACTATTATTCGAGGCATCTTCGAAATAAACTTCCTGAGGCAAATCCACCTTCGCAAAGTTTAGAAGTGGTCGAATCAGCTGGCCTCCAGCAAAATCCTGACATTCCTGCATGCCCGTGAGATTTTCCAAGTGATTGCCCCGAATCAAACGCATGAGAATGGTCTCTACCTGATCATCGCGATGGTGGCCAGTTACCAAGGCAGTATACCCCTGTTCCGCCATGATTTCAGCAAAGAAATCATAGCGAAAGGCACGCGCCTCAGACTCGCTGAAACCTCCCGTAAAGGAGCGACTATAGAAGGGTAGTTCTAACTCCTGGGCTAGACGTCTCAGGGACTCTTCTTCCCAGTCAGCTTCCGGACGCTGCCCATAATTAACATGAGCCAGCCCCAAATCCAGGCCTAGCTCGTCCCGATTACGGTAAAGGAAACTGAGCAAATATAAGGAATCCTTTCCCCCGGATAAGGCCAGTAATACCTTGGAATGGTCTTGAAAGTAGCCTTCCTTACGGACATGCTCCAGGATCAGAGTTTCCATGGTCATTTTAGCACCTCATAAATATCTTTAGAAATCTTGGAGATCAGCTCATTGTCCTTGTTTTCCGTAAAGATAACCAGGACATAGGGGGATTTAGCATAGACCAGAGCCGCATCATGGTGAAAGGCATCCGCATCACCAATTTTGTGGGCCACAGGAACTGGAAGGTCTCGGGGGATCCGCTGGTCATCAAATGCAGTCTGCTGTAACATTGAAAGTAACTCACCGTTTTGTAGGTAGACAGCCTCCATGAGCCGGCCGGCCATCTCCGGGGTGACCTCTCGGTCTACAACATCCCATTCCTGCCCTACAATCTGCTTGATGGCCTTTTGAAAAGCTGGACTCGACTTATCCGTTCCATAATAGCCCAGGATATTGTGGGCTACATTATCCGATTCTTTTGCAGCCTTATCCTCCAGCTCCTTATAGTTATAGGATTCTTGATTGGGTTCCTTGGGGAGACTTCCTGTTCCCGCAGGATCATAGGCTCCGTCATAATCTTCAGTTTCCTTGGTATACTTCACCCGATCTGTCCACTTCAAGTTCCCTTCAAGAACTTGTTCCTGCACGTAATAAAGATAGGGAAGCTTGGTAATACTAGCAGAATACATCGTCTTATTCTGATTAATCCCTGCCACCTTACTAGTCTCCACTTGCTGAACATAGATACCCACATTCTCATCCTGGTATTTCTCATCTAGTAGCTCTTGAACCCTCTGCATGCGATTGTCCTCCTGACTGAGCGAGGACCAGTCAACATAGTCCCCCTTGTCCGTCACGCCATACTCAGTTCGAGGATAGGTCACTTTCTTAACAATTTTAATAGGTTGATAAGCTTGATAGTTCCTTTTGCTGATCTTGCTTTGATCCTGTGGAACTTCCTTATAAAATTTTGCATCGGGCTGGAGCCAAAGAAGTCCTTCGTAGTCTTCTTCATGCAACAGCTGATTTGAATAAATGAAAGAACGGCTTGCTAAGATAAAGCTGCCGTCCTTCAGTTGAAACAGCGGGGTCCCATCATCCCGGTAGAGCAAATCTTGAATCAGCAGAGCTTGATTCGAAGACCAGGATTTTGCGACCTGGGTCAAATCCTGGTCTTTGAAACTGACCATATCCACTGTAGCTACTGGATTTTCCGGGATTTCCGTGTATAACAAGCTGTAAGATACTTGGAAGAGAGCTGCTGCTTGTTCTGGGGCCAGATTAAGTTTCTCAGCCGGATCCAAATTGACGAATGGCCAGGAGGTAAACCAAGCAAGGACAGGTAAAATCACCCAGGGATGCTTACTTGTCTTCAACATGTTCTAGTAAATAATAGGCCTTATTCTTCTCTTCCAGTTCTGTTAGCTTATCCTCAGAATGTTGGAGAAATAGAGCCACTTTTTTCATGAGTTGGGATTTTTCCATTATTTAGGTAGGAGATCTGGAATCGTGTAGATGGTCTCGCCGTCTTTAGAGTAGTAGTAACGGGCCCGCATGTACTTGCTGGCATAGTCATCATCTTCTAGCTTTTTAGCCAGTGTCGCCAATCTCTCCTCCTCCTTTTCTAATTGTTGGTATTGTTGGTCCATTTCTCGGTATTGCTTTTGTCTTTGTTCCAAAACCTGTCTGGTATTTGCCAGATTAAAGATTGGAAGAATAAACAAAATTACAACCAAAATCAGAACCCAGCCTATAAAGCGATTACGCTGGCGTCGTCCATCATGGTCATTCCGACGCTGCGAAGCTTCCTCCTCAATATAGGCGTTTTTCATTTGGAGGACATTTCTAGGCATCTTCTTCTATCCTTATTTCTTCTAATAGTTCATACATCTTAGAAGCATCTTCTTTTTTGGTACTATCTAGCATCTCTAAGACCTTCACCCGGACAAGTTTATGACCAAAGCGAATCTCCACGATATCGTCGATTTTTAAGTCGGTCGAACTTTTAGCCAAAACGCCATTCACTTTGATTCGTCCCTTGTCCGCCACTTCCTTTGCTACAGGACGACGTTTGATTAAACGAGATACTTTGAGGTATTTGTCTAAGCGCATAAATCTTTCTCCTTTTTTTCTATTGTAACACGTTTTGACCAGAGACCTGCTCTAAGTCCTTGAGTTTTTCTTTAAGTTCCTGGGCTAGGAAGCGCGTGAACTGAAGCAAGGCCTCTAGAATTTCATAATCTTTTTCCTGATGTAAGTTGAAGATCACTTCCATTTTTCCTTGCATGTCACTTAATTGTGCCTTAATAGTGGTTTGCGACAGTGCTTGGAAATAATCTTGGGCCAAGAAATAGCGAGCGGCTTTCGTAGCAAATCGTATATGGATAGCCCCTTTTTTCAAAAGGATATTTTCAATAAAAATCTGATCAGCGTAAGCTTTCAATAGCCCAACTTCTAATAAATACGCCACTGGGTCTGGATATTCTCCAAAGCGGTCCATCAACTCCTCTTGAAGTTCTTGGTAATCCTCTTCCCCTCGGATTTGTCGAATACGCTTGTAAATTTCAATCTTATGGCGTTCATCCTGAATATAGTCGGATGGTAAATAGGCATTGATTCCCAGGGAGATTTCCGCATTGGTTCCTTGCTGGGCCTGAATCTTCCCTTGCTTCTTGGCAATGGCTTCTTCCAATAATTGGGAATAAAGTTCAAATCCAACAGAGTCAATAAAGCCACTCTGGGAACTGCCCAATAGATTTCCAGCTCCTCGAATTGATAGGTCCTGCATGGCAATCTTAAATCCACTTCCCAATTCTGTGAAGCCCTTGATGGCATCTAAGCGTTTCTCTGACGCTTCACTCAAACTTTTATCAGGTCGATAAAAGAGATAAGAGTAAGCAATACGGTTACTACGACCAACTCGTCCCCTCAACTGGTAGAGAGTGGATAGCCCCATGTGATCTGCATTTTCAATAAAGAGCGTATTAGCATTGGGGATATCAACACCCGTTTCAATGATGGTTGTGGTAACCAGGAGATCGTAGACTCCGTTGACAAAATCAAGAAGGGTATTTTCCAGACGTACCTCTGACATTCGTCCATGGACATAGCCAATGGAAGCTTCTGGTATGAGTTCCTGTAATTCAGCAACTTTAAGTTCAATTGTGTCCACACGATTATAGAGGTAATAGGCCTGACCTCCCCGTTCTATTTCTCTAAGAACCGCATCTCGAATTACCTGTGGATTGGTTTCCATCACAAAGGTTTGTACTGGATAACGGTTGGTTGGTGGCGTTTCAATGACTGATAAGTCACGGATTCCTAACATAGACATGTGGAGGGTTCGAGGAATTGGAGTAGCAGTTAGGGTTAGGACATCCACCTTATTTTTCAATTCCTTCAATTTTTCCTTGTGTTTGACGCCAAAACGCTGTTCCTCATCGATAATAATCAAGCCAAGATCGGAAAATGTGACATCACTGGACAAGAGGCGATGGGTTCCGATGATAATGTCAACTTGACCCTTAGCTAACTTCTCCAGGGTAGCTGCCTGCTCCTTCTTAGTCTTAAATCGACTCAGTCCATCGACTTCCACAGCAAACTCAGCGAAACGTTCTTGAAAGTTGACCAGATGTTGTTGGGCTAAGACGGTGGTAGGAACCAGAACTGCCACCTGTTTATGGTCTTGAACAGCCTTAAAGGCAGCTCGCATGGCAACTTCTGTTTTTCCAAACCCAACATCCCCCACCAAGAGGCGGTCCATAGGTTTATCCTTTTCCATATCTTCCTTAATCTCTTGGATACTCTTGAGCTGGTCATCTGTTTCGACATAAGGGAAGTCCTGGTCAAAGTCTTCTTGATCTGGACCATCCGGAGAAAAGGCAAAGCCTTTTAATTGAGCACGCGCTGCATACAGTTTCAGTAGGTCATCAGCGATATCTTGAACCTGCTTCTCAACCTTTCGTTTCGCTTTCTGGAAGCGCCCATCATTCAATTTATTGAGTTTTGGTGCCTTACCTTCGCTTCCTATATATTTGGAGAGTAAATCCAGTTGATCAACAGGTAAGGAAATTCGATCTCCATTTTCATAACGAACTGTTACATAATCCCGGTAACTACCTAACACTTCGATGGTCTCGATTCCAAGATACTGTCCAATCCCATGAATAGCGTGGACAACATAGTCGCCTTTTTCTAATTCTTGGTAACTTTTTAAGCGCTCCGCATTGCTTATGTTTTGACGGCGAACCCGACGTTTGGTTTTCTTTTGAAACAATTCCTTTTCTGTTATTAGTAATAACTTTTGATCCTGCAATTGAAAACCTTGACTGAGGCCAAGTTTACAGAATTGGATCTCGTTTTCTCTGATTTCATCGCTATTCACAGTTTTAATTGTCAAGTTGTAATCTTGTAAAGTTTCTTGTAAAGTTTGTAAATGCTCTGTAGAGGTTATGTCAAGTACAATTGTATAGCCTGATTTTTGGAAGCGTAAGAGCTCGTCTTTAATCAGTGGTAGTTGACTGAAGTAATCTTGAAGCGGGAATTCTTGAAACTGGTGCAATCCACTTAATTTCAAATTTCCAAATCCACGTTGTAAATAAGAAAAGAAGCTAGCTGGCTTGTAAAGTCGCCACTTAGAATAGGAATCTAAGAAATAGAGCTGTCTTGACAGTGCTTTATCAACTTGTAATTGATCTGTCAAGTATTGCGCAACTTCTAACTCTTGCTGAGCTTTTTTATCTGTCAACCTTTGGAATTCATCGAAAATCACCAAACTATTCTTAGGAAGGTAGTCTAAAAGAGACCATTCTCCCTCATAGAAATACTGGAGAAAGCTGGGAAAGGCTTCGTGATAGGATCGCGACCGAATAGATGCTAAGATTTCCTGCAAATAAGATAGGAGGCTAGGACGACTTTGGTTTTTCATCAAGTCCAAAAATGCTGCTTCAGCTCGTTCATAGTCCTCTTCTCCAACAAGTTGGCTACGGACAGGTTGAATCAAAATAGACTCAACTTTTTCCTGGGAGCGTTGGTGTTCCGGACTAAAGGTGCGGAGATTGTCTAACTCATCTCCGAAAAATTCTAAACGATAAGGAAGCTCTTGGCCCAAAGGGAAAAGATCTAAGATATCTCCCCGCTGACTGTACTCCCCTTCTTGGGTGACCTGTCCCACTTTGGTATAGCCCATCTCATTTAGCTGATCTAGTATCTGTTCAAATGGATAGGCTATGCCTACTGTCAAAGTCTGGCTATAGGCACGATAGGCTCGTGGATCAGGAAGACGCAGTCCTAGAGCCGCTAGGTTGGCAATCACAATGCCTTCCCCTTCCTCTTGCAAAAATTGTAGAGTCTGAGCTCGGGTGTACTCTCTTTCCTTAGAAGAAAAAGCCAACTCCACTACGGCCACATCCTCTGCTAGAAAGCGGTAAATTTTTTCCTCCCCTACCAATGCAATCAGGTCACTTTCCAGGCGCTCCGCCTCGACCGTGCTCGCTACGATGGTAACAATTTTCGCTTTTTTCTTGCCAAGAAGACTAGCTAGCGCCAAGGCTTTACTGGTCGCAGATAGGCCAAGCACCAATTGCCGAGAGCTAGGATCAAATCCGTCAAGCCAGTCCTGAATTTGCTGATTTTGTTCAAATAGAGAAATCAGGTTCTGTTTAGCCATTGTAGCACCTCATACTTGCTTCTAGGTTCCTTGTATCCAGATAGTAGTAAAAAGCCTCTGTGACCCGTTCTAGAGCTTCTGAGATGGCAATCTGATCGTCCGTACTAAATTTACCTAGGACATAGTTGGGCACAGATTGTTGGGGAGCTGGTCTTCCAATTCCGATTTTAAAGCGTAAAAAATCAGAGTGACCTAGCAGGTGGATTATATTTTTGATACCATTGTGACCCCCTGCTGATCCCTTTGCCCGAAGTCTTACCTTGCCAACAGTCATGTCGAGATCATCATAAATTACGATTAAATCTTCTGCCCTTAACCCGTAATAAGCCAGGAGAGCTTCAACCGCCAATCCACTTTTATTCATAAAAGTAGTTGGTTTAGCTAAATAAATCTTTTCTCCTTGGTAGAAAAAAGAGGTAAGTTCGGCCTGAAAAATCCGATCTTCTTTAAAGATTACGCCTTCTTTTTGGGCAATTTGATCTACAAATTGAAATCCAACATTGTGGCGTGTACCTTGGTATTTAGAGCCTGGGTTTCCCAGGCCAACAATGAGTTTTGTCATAATTCCTCCAATACGAAAAGAGGTCGGAGTAGGGCCAACCTCGGTTCTTGAATTGATTAAACGTTAAAGCGGAACTCCATGATGTCACCGTCTTGGACAATGTATTCTTTTCCTTCCTCACGGAGGCGACCAGCCTCTTTGACAGCTTTCTCGCTACCGTAGGTCATAAGATCATCGTAGGACATGGTTACAGCACGGATAAAGCCCTTTTCGAAGTCTGAGTGGATAATGCCAGCTGCTTGCGGAGCCTTCATGCCGCGTTTAAAAGTCCAGGCCCGGACTTCTTTTTCACCAGCTGTGAAATAGGTTCCGAGTCCGAGTAGATGATAAGCAGCTCGAGTTAATTTGTCGACACCTGATTCATTCAAGCCCATAGCTTCAAGAAATTCTGCCTTGTCTTCTTCCTCTAATTCAGAAATTTCTTCTTCCGCGCGAGCTGAGATAACCACCACTTCTGCATTTTCTGTTGCTGCGAAAGCACGAATTTGTTGCACATATTCAATTGCATCTGGATCAGCTACTTGATCTTCATCTACATTAGCCACATATAAAACTGGTTTTGTGGTGAGGAGGAAGAGACCTTTCACAATAGCCTCTTCTTCAGGGCTAAATTCAATGGTTCGCGCAGATTTACCATCCTCTAGGACAGGTTTGATTTTTTCTAAGACTGCAAATTCCGCTACAGAATCCTTGTCTTTCTGGGTTCGAGCCATTTTTTCAACACGCGCATAGCGCTTGTTAATGCTTTCCAAGTCCGCTAGGATTAGCTCTAAATTAATGGTATCAATATCCGCCATCGGATCCACAAAGTCAGATTCTCGTCCTTGTTCACGCATAACATTTTCATCCTCAAAAGCACGGACCACATGGACAATCGCATCCACTTCGCGAATATTGGCTAAAAACTTATTCCCCAGACCTTCGCCGTTTGATGCCCCTTTAACAATCCCTGCAATATCGGTGAACTCAAATGTCGTTGGTACGGTTTTCTGTGGTTTGATGTACTCGGTCAATTTGATAAGTCGCTCATCTGGCACTTCAACTCGACCAACATTAGGATCGATTGTTGCAAAGGGGTAATTGGCAGCCTCTGCGCCTGCTCTTGTAATCGCATTAAATAAGGTCGACTTCCCAACATTTGGTAAGCCAACAATTCCTGCTGTTAAAGCCATCTTTTTCTCCTCATTTCATGTAAGTGAAAGCAACTCTTTTTGTAGATTATAATTTCTGCTCTCAGTCATCCAATCCATTATATCAAAAATTAAAAAGAGGGGTAAGTTCAAACGAATCTTCGCTTGACTATCATCCCCTCTTGAATTTATTCTTCAACCACCCGCTTAAGCTTTCTTTCAAAGTCATGCCGACTCATCATGACTAGATGCTGGCAATTGCGACACTGAAGTTTGATATCGGCTCCCACGCGCCTCACTTCCCAATCATTAGCTTTCTTCCCAGTGGACTTGACCAAACAAGCGTGTGGCTTTTTCATTTCGACCTTGCTTCCAACTTGGTACATAGAACCTCCTAATTTGTTCGAACAGGAGTAATCAATTGAATCAATTGATCTTCTTCAGCTGCTTTTAGAGTGAAAGGTCGAATAGGGGAGATAAAGCTCAAAATAACTTCTTCAGACTTAATCGCTTTTAAGGCCTCAATCATATAGTTGGGGTTAAAGCTAATGCTCAAGTCTTCTCCCTCAATGGCCAAAACTTCCAATTCTTCATCCACTTGTCCTACCTCAGGAGAGTTAACATAGGAACGCACAGTCTGGTCTTTAATTTCCACTTTCACTGTTCCATTTTGAGTTGCATTGGACAAAAGTCGAGCCCGTTCCATGGCTTGGCGTAGCTGTACCACGTTGAAGGTAAGTTGACTATTGGACATTGTTGGAATTAAACGGTTTGTATCCGGATAATTCCCTTCTAGTAAGCGGATGTAGAATGAAATGTATTCACTCTTAAAGAGCAATTGATTTTGAGCAAAGAAAACCTCAATGGATGTAATTTCATCGCCAAATACTGCTGTAAATTCTTTCAGAGATTTACTTGGAATCACCACATCAAAAGCATCACCAGCATTTTCTAGTTGGATAATTTTTTGACTGAGACGATGAGAATCTGTTGCAACTGTTTTCAATTGTTTATTTTCATCAAGAACAAAATGAACCCCTGTTAAAATTGGGCGACTTTCTTGAGAGCTTGCAGCAAAAGCTGTCTCGGAAATCAATTCTTTAAGGACTTTTGTCTCTAATAGAAGTGGATTACTGGTTGGAATTTCTTGGATACGTGGGTATTGGTTACTGTCTTTTCCTTTTAGGGTAATCTCTGATTTTCCACTTTTAAGCAAAAGCTGCTTATTTTCAATTTCTTTTAAATCTAATTCAAGTGAAGGAAGGCTAGAGATAA
This sequence comes from Streptococcus sp. NLN76, assembly GCF_015686645.1. Taxonomy (NCBI): domain Bacteria; kingdom Bacillati; phylum Bacillota; class Bacilli; order Lactobacillales; family Streptococcaceae; genus Streptococcus; species Streptococcus sp. NLN76. The sequence continues at coordinate 12,881 of NZ_JADPMS010000038.1, forward strand.
CATTAATAAAGAATGTAGCTTCTAAAAGAAGACTGCCTGGTTGATCAACAACAAGTCCAGCATCTTTTTGCTCAACAGGAATAAAATTCTCGATAGAAATTTGCCCGTTGGAACCAATTAAGATGACTCCTTCAGCATGAGCTTCAATTTTTAAGGTTGAAAGAATTGGAATTGCATTTTTAGAACTAATAGCACGTTTAACTGTGTTAAGGGCTTGTAGAAAAAAATTCTTGTTTATAGAGAATTGTAACATGGAATCTCCTTTATTTATTTTTTAGTGATTATTATTTAATAATAGTAGTAGGGCTTGTGGATACTGTGGATAAAAGGCTCAATCCATTGTCCATCAAGTGAATAGACTTGTGCACAACCTGTGGATAACTTGTTGATAAGTTTTTGAGTTATTCACAGGGAGTTATACTCATTGCATTTCAAAATGTGACTTAGTTAAGCCTCTTTGATGAACTTACTGATTGCGTGCTTTCAAGTCTTATCCTTAATATTCAATAGGTCTCCTACACCTGTTGAGCTATCATCATGGGATTTCCTCGTCATTTTTCTGAAATTCCGCGAGTATTCTGATTTTGAAATTAGTTAAGTATTATTTTATTTTTTTCTTTAATTCGGATATTTCGATCTGAAGGGCTTGGTCTTCTTCGATTTGCTTTTTGATTTTATTGTGACTGTGCATGACCGTTGTATGATCTTTTCCTCCAAATGCTTTACCAATTTTAGGGGTTGAATTGTCGGTCAATTCGCGGCTGAGGTACATGGCTACAGAACGGGCTTTAACGATATTTTGCTTACGGCTGGTTCCTTTAATCTCTTTAAGGCTTATGCCATAGAATTTTCCTACTACTTCTTGGATGGTATCAATTGGAATAACGCGTGAAATACGGCGCGTGTCTTCTTTTCTGGACCGAATAGCCTTTGCTGCGACTTCCACAGTAATCTCAGTGATTCCTTCAACTTGTGCGGTCAGCTTGATATCATTAAGGGCTCCTTCAATTTCTCGGACATTGTTGTCAAATTGATTGGCTAAATATTCGTAGGTTTCGGTTGGGAATCTATATGGTGAGTGCTCTGTCTTGGATTTTAAAATGGCAATCCGGGTTTCGTAGTCTGGTGGGGTAATGTCACATACCAGACCCCAAGCAAATCGTGTGGTTAGGCGATCAGCTATTCCCTTTAACTCAGTGTGAGGGCGGTCACTAGTAAAGACAATCTGCTTCCCTTCTTTGTACAGAGCTTCAAAGGTATTGAAAAGCTCTTCTTGGGTCGATGCCATACTTTCTTTGTTTAAGGCTTGAATATCATCGATAATTAATAGGTCGAGAGTTCGGAATCTTTTTTTAAATTCATCTGTTGTCATCAAGCGGATGGAATCGATGAAATTATTCATGAAATTCTCAGCGGATATATAGAGAACTCGGTTACCAGGAAAGACACCAAAATAAAAATTTCCGATTGCATTGATCAGATGTGTCTTTCCTAATCCAGGTCCTCCGTGTAGAAAGAGTGGATTATAGGTATTACCTGGACTTTCGGCAACAGCCATGCTGGCTGAAAAGGCAAATTTGTTGCCTTCTCCTAAAACAAAATCTTCAAAAGTATAGCGACTTTGGAGTCCAGTGTCTGTAAAAGATTGTTCTCGAATAGGGGCTCTAAAAGTTGGACTATCACTGTTAAAAGTTGGATTTGGTTTTTCAAAGACATATTCGACTTTTAATTCCCTGTCAAAGACTTCGAATCCAGCAACGATCAAATTGGATTGGATATTGTTTTCCCAGTAGTCTGCTTTTGCTGAGTTGTCTAAGTAAATGGTGACGGTTTGATCATCCACCGAAACCAATTCTGCGGGTTCAACAAAAAATTGGATAACTTCTGATTGTTTGGAATCTCTGGTTAACTCTAAAAACCGCTGCCAAAATGCTTCGTTTTTGTTCATAGCGATTCCTTTCTTGTGTAAAATCAATTAGGAAAATTATACCACATAGCCTAGTTTTCCACAAGCTGTGGAAAGTAATCCACCTGTTTGTTAATAGTTTTCCACAGGGTGTGAATTACTTGGGAAAGCTTTGAATATCCTGGGAGTAGCCTGTGAGAAATGTTGTGGGGAAAAAATAAAAATCCACATGCCTATTTCAGCATGTGGATAATTCGGTCATATTCATCCAGGGAATCAAAGTAAATTGTGATACTTCCCTGGTTATTTTTGTCTTGTTTAATCTGGATGCGCGTGCCTAGGATCTCTTGAAGCTTGCGTTCTTCTTCGGAGAGAAAGGGATCCTTGGGCTTCTTAGTTACTGGGGACTGCGGATTTTTCAGTTCTTTTTCTAGCTGTCGAACTGTCCATCCCTTCTCGATGACTTGCTGCAAATAGTGCAGCTGTTCTTCTGTTTTAAAAGCCAAGAGGAGCCTAGCGTGACCTGGACTAATGGTGCCCTGGCTAAGCGCTTCTTGTAGACCTGGGGCTAATTTCAGGAGACGCAGACTATTTGAGATATAAGGTCGAGATTTTCCTAATTGCTGGCCGATATCTTCGTGGGTTAGTCCATGTTCTACCAGTTTTTGAAAGGCAAGGGCTTCCTCGATAGGATCCAAGTCTACCCGTTGGAGATTTTCGATAATTGCTTGTTCCATCATTTGGGAATTGGTTAAGTCCTTAACCAGTGCTGGTATGGTGGTCCATCCTAGCTCTTGACAGGCGCGAAGGCGCCGTTCCCCTGCAAGTAATTCATAACCAGTAATGGGCGATTTTCGGACAATAATGGGTTGAATGAGGCCGTTGACACTAATTGATTGACTCAATTCTGTCAAGGCAGAATCCGAAAAGTGTCGCCTAGGTTGATAAGGATTGGTCTGAATATCTTGGATGGAAAGTTCTGCCATGTAATCCATTAGTAAAGTATAACACCGCTTTACGAAAATGTAAAGCGGTGAGAAGGTTATTGTTTCAAGTCTTGAGTAGTTTTATCGAGTTTGACATCTACTTTCTGGAGCTTGCCATTACGGTAAAATTCAATGGTAATCGTATCATTGATGTTTTTACTGTAAAGCGCTGATTGTAAATCACTGGTTGACTGAATATCTGTATCGTCAATCTTTGTGATGACGTCATATTGTTCCAATTTACCGTCAACTGGGAATCCTTCCTGAGTAGAACGGACAACGACACCTCCTTGGATATCCTCTGGGAGGTTGAGGCGATCGAGATCGCTGGTAGTCAGATTGGTCAGGTTGAGCATGCTGATTCCAAGTGCTGGGCGGCGAATAGAACCATTCTCCTCTAACTGCTCAACTATGGCAATAACTTCATTTGAAGGAATTGCGAAGCCCATTCCTTCTACAGAGACTCCAGAAATGCTGGAGGCAATCTTGCTTGAGGTAATTCCGATGACTTGGCCATCGATATTGATCAAAGGTCCTCCTGAGTTCCCTGGGTTGATAGCTGCATCCGTTTGTAGAGCCTTGGTTGAGATTGTCTGACCGTCTTCTGATTTAGAGGTTACCGTTCTCTCCAAACTTGAGATAATTCCTTGGGTTACAGAATTAGCATAGTCTGTTCCTAGGGGGCTACCGATAGCGATAGCTGTTTCTCCGATACTTAATTGGCTGGAATCACCAAAAGTTGCCACTTCTTGGACTTTGTCAGCAGGGATACGAACGACCGAGATGTCTGAATAGACATCTGAACCAATCACTTCTCCTTCGACCTTGCTGCCATCTGCAAATTGAATGTCGAGACGGCTAGCTCCAGAGATGACATGGGTATTGGTGACGAGATAGGCGTATTTTCCGTCTTTTTTGTAGATGACACCGGATCCTTCTCCAGCCGCGGCATCTTCCCCACTCTCATTTGGACCAAGGTTGAAAATACTGTTACTTTGGTCATTTTCAGCATAGCTGATGACGGATACAACAGCATTTTGAACTTTATTCACAGCAAGTGTTGTACTGGTTTCATGTTTTTGTGTTTTTTGTGGAACCACCTGTGTCTGGTTGCTGAGCAAATTTTGATTTTGAGACAATTGAGTGCCAGCATAGCCTCCTAAAAAGCTAAGTCCAAGGATACCAGCAGCAATCGCGGGTGTTTTTAATGATTTATTTTTCATGTGGGCCTCCAATTCACAAGTTGACTATATAAAATCAGACTTAATTATAGCTTAAAACCACAAAGTTATCCACAAATTGTGGATAACTTTGTGTATAATGAGGATATGAGAGTAAAGTTTTTAACAGTTGGAAAATTAAAAGAAAAATATCTGCGAGACGGGATCCAAGAATATCAGAAACGCTTATCGCGTTTTTGCCAGGTGGAGATGATTGAAGTTGCAGATGAACGCATCCCAGATAAGGCTAGCTCCAGAGAAAAAGCAGCCATTATTGAAAAAGAAGGTCAGAAAATCGAAGCGAAAATTCAAGATCGTGATTTTCTGGTTGTTTTGGCCATTGAGGGGAAACTCCAGTCTTCTGAGGAATTAAGTCAAGCCTTGGCAGGCGCAACCTTAAACGGCCACTCCACCTTGACCTTTGTCATAGGGGGCAGCCTAGGCTTATCTGACCGAATTAAGACAAGGGCTAACTTGCTTTTGAGTTTTGGGCGGATGACCCTGCCTCATCAGTTGATGAAAATGATTCTGGTTGAACAGGTTTATCGCTCCTTTATGATCCAAGAAGGAAGTCCCTACCATAAATAAATCAGCTGGGCTGTATTGTAGCTGAACCGATGGCTTTGACAGGAATACGGAAGTTCTGCCTTCTTGCATGCTGTCGTTTTATTTGGTATAATTAGGAGAATTGGTCCCATAGCTCAGCTGGATAGAGCATTCGCCTTCTAAGCGAACGGTCGCAGGTTCGAATCCTGCTGGGATCATGTAGATGCTTGCCTGATGCACAAAGGACTGGTTTCTAGCCAGTTCTTTTTTTGCCCGCTAAAATGAAATGAAAATCATCATTTTCAGAAAATAGCCCTGCATATTATACATTTCAGGCAGTTTTTATGACATTTTGGGACCTAGCTCCCCATCGGAGGATCGTTTAAGATATACTATTAAATTGCTATGGAAGTTCATTTGTTTTTACGAGACGATAGTCCGTTTCATCTGCTTTTATTGCTTATCCGTGCTGTGGGCCTGGGCTGGCTCTTTTTTAGTCTACTGAGAAATCGGGTGAAGTGGCCCTTCTTTCTTTATTTTTGGCTTTATGAGTTGGTTCTTGTGGGAATCGGAACTTTGCGCTTCTTCTTCTTTTACTTTCTCTTATTTGCAGAACCCTTCATACTCTCGTGGTTCCTGTATCGGAATACCTACGAGAGTTTTCGTTTCTCTTCTTACTCAGTGGGGATACTCTATCTAGGATTTGATTTATTACGAGTTTTCTTCTTATTTTGTCTCTATACAATTGTAGGTCATGAGTTTTTTGTGGATTTTCATCTCCTTCTGTACGGTTTGATGGCTGGTTTGTCCCTGCATACCTTGTATTTGCTGTTCCAATATTTTCATCGTTATCTGTTATTTATGGATGAGCCACGTTTTCGAAAGCAGATTCGAATTTCTTTCGTATGCTTTATCTTGATCCATCTTTTCCTGACCCTTTCGCAAATGTGTACCTGTTCGATTTTATCCATTGGTTGTTCCGGCTTCTTGCGAACGGCATCGCTTTATCTTTTTGCCTTTGTTATCTTGCGGTTGCGCTTGTCTATTCTTTCTTTTGAAAAAAAGGAAAGGGAGAATAAGCTCCCCATGACTAAGTTATGCAAAAAGTTAGGGTGCATGTATCAAGATTTAAGGGGCTTTCGGCATGATTTTGCAGGGATGATGGTGAGTTTTACGGCAGCGATTGAAAGTAGGGATTGGGAATTGGTTGAAAAATTACATAGGGAAGTGTTGGTAGAGGCTAATGAAGTCATGTCTTCCCGTGAATATTCTTATTTTGATCTCTGTCTCTTGGAAGATAAGACTATTCGGAGTTTGATTTTCCATTATCTCTGTCAGGCACAAGAAAAAGGCTTGAATTTTTATCTAGAAATTCGAGACAAGGTGCCGCCCATGGAAGTGAATCAACTGGCTTTGGTGCGACTGCTGAATATCTTACTGACCAATGCTATCGAGGCGGCTCAAGTCTCTGAGAGTAAACGAATTGATTTGGCCTTGTTTAGAAGTGATCAGGGACTTGAGATGATCTTGGAAAATAGTCGTCCCCCTGGTGAGTTGAATATTCAAAAAATCTTTCAGTCGGATTGGTCTACTAAGGGATCTGACAGGGGGACTGGTTTGTTTACGGTTCAGCGGATCTTAAACCACGAGGAAGTTCTGTTATTGGAGACTGAGATTGGTTCTCAGAACTTCATACAACATCTAACCATAAGGAGTTAACTATGAAAGTGCTGATTTTAGAGGATCAGGTTCATCATCAAGTTCGCTTGGAAAGGATTCTTCAAGAACTTGGAGAGGAACTTCAGCAAAAACTAGACATTCGATCGACGGGAAAGTTGGAAGAATTTATGGAATATCACGCGCAAGCAGAAGTTCATCAGCTTTATTTTTTGGATATTGAAATCCAAAATCGTGAGCGATCGGGGCTGGAGGTAGCGCGTGAAATTCGGCAAAATAACCCTTACGCGATTATTGTATTTACCAGCTCTCATTCAGAATTTGCCTTGCTGACTTTTCGCTATCAAGTAGCTGCTTTGGATTTTATTCCCAAGGATTTGGCAAAAGATGTATTCCGTTTGCGAATCCGTGAGGTTTTGGAATACAGTCGAACTCATTTTTTAGATATGGATACTGAGGAAGATTTTTTTGATTTCAGTACCAAAGGAGAACGCCTCCGCATTCCTTTTCAAGATATTCTTTATATCGAAACAGCGGCTAGCTCTCACAAGTTACGAATTGTTGGTAAAAATTTTATCAAGGAATTTTCTGGCACCTTGCAGGAATTGAAAGGTTTAACAGATCCTCAAGGGAGAGAGCGTTTCTTTTGCCCCCACAAATCTTATTTGGCAAATATTCAAAATATCCGAGGCTGGGATAGACGGAAAAAAGAAGTTTTATTCTACGGTCAGGCCAGTTGTCCCTTGTCACGACTACGTTTAACAGCTATGAAAGAATTACTGGAAGAAAAAAATAAAATTTTTTGAAAAAAAGTCTGTCAATCAAAGATGATTATGTCCCGAAAAAATGATTAATATGGGCTAGAATAATTAGCGCGATTTTATTTGACACCAGGTACCTTTGAAGCTGTTTTTTAGACTAAACCAAGGCTACGATTAGCCT
>NZ_JADPMS010000039.1:0-20000 GCF_015686645.1 Streptococcus sp. NLN76
ATCGTGTTGCCATCCGTATCTTTATAGTGGACAATGACATTACCCTTAGGCTCTTCTTTCAAGACATATTGATAAACAATGGTTTGTTTACCTTCTTTAACTTCACCAGTTTCTGGAGCATCTCCTTCATTTGAACGAACTGGTTTTGTTGTTGAAAGAACGTATGTTTTGCCGTCTTTTTCAATTTCAGCTGGTTTCGTACCTTGGTAAGCTTCACCAATTGGGCTGTCTTCTGGTTTAACCACTGTTGGATCTTTAAGTTCATCTTCTGTACCTTCAATCACGTAGCGAGCGTTTACTTCGCCACCGACTTGTTGGTAAACATAAGTAACTTCTTTCGTTTCTTCTGTTACCTTACCAGAAACTGGATCACTACTTTCCAAATGGCTGTTAGAATCAACTTTACCTACTGGGTAGTCTCCGGCTGGGACAAGTTTGTATTTCTTGCCGTCCTCAGTTGTGATGGTTTCGTCTTTTTTGTCATCGGTGTTGTAATCAGAATCGACTTCACCGTCTTCTACATCTTTAACCGGATCCTTGATTGGAGTTCCGTTCTTATCAACATAGTTAACAACGACATCACCCTTAGGCTCTTCTTTTAATTTATAAACATAGGTGATTTTCTTAGTTTCTTCAGCTACTTTACCTGTTACCGCATCAGTTCCAAGATCCTTATCCGTTTGCGCTAACGTTGTAAGGTTGCTATCCTCACCTACAGTACCGACTGGATAGGATCCCGCCGGAACCAATTCATAAACCTTACCGTCTGCAGCTGTGATGGTGGCTGGACGATTGTCGACTTTAGTATCATAGTCCGTTCCAGTATCTTCTTGGTTAACATCGATGACTTGTGCTTGAAGAGTATTTCCTTCTGTGTCCACATAGTCTACCAGAACGGAACCTTTTTGAAGTTCATAGTAATAGACAATCCGGGTTGTCCCTTCGACAACTTTACCATTTTCAGTACCGGCAACTTCGTCAATCCGCTTATAGACTTTACCGTCAGCAGTTGTAATTTTTTCAGGACGGTTATCAGTTGTCGTATAATCTGTACCGGTTGATGTAGCAGTGGTATCTACTACCGCACCTTCCCAGGCACGTTTTTCCTCGGTTTCAGTGTCTGTGACACTACCGATTGTCTTACCATCTGAAGATGTTCCCGTAATCGGGGTTCCATCTTTTGTCCGATAAAGAACAACAACATCTCCCTTAACCTCTTGATAAATGTAGGTTACCGTTTGGTCTTCTTCTTTTACTTGACCAGAAGCTGGCGCACTTGAAGTTAAATGGTTGTTGTTATCTACCTCTCCAACTGGATAGTTTCCAGCCGGAGCAAGCTTGAATGTCTTACCCTCTTCTGTCTTAATGGTGTTCGGCTTATGGTCCCCTGTGTCATAATTGGAGTCAAGTTCTCCATTCTTGGTGTCCGTCACCTGCTCAACAAGTTGATCTCCATCAGGAACCTTAAGAGTATTGCCGTCAGTATCCTTGTAGGTTACATAGACATTCCCTGTTTTTTCGTAATAATAGTTAACATTAGAAGATAAGGTCCAACGGTTTCGAATCGTCAAGTTTCCGGAAACAGTTGTCGCAGTTTCAGCTACAGGATATCTGAAGCGTGACCCACTTGCATCACCCGTTCTTGAAGTCGGATTATCTGGCAGAGCTAAAAATGCTTCAAAAGTTGTCCCTGAATTCGCAACATTTTCTCTCAACCGATAAAAAGCATCTTTGTTATTCGAGAGGTAAGAATTACTATTAACAACTTCGTCTGATAGCTTACCATCTAAATTATGAATCTTATCTTCATAAACGGTATAATTTCCCATGTTTTGGAAAAATTCCCTCACCGAAGGAGCTTCATGAGTATTAGCATCTTTTGGAAGCATATAGACGGTCAGTTTATAAGTACCTTGGTTATCGATGTACTCGCGTTTTTGATAGACAGTAATATTACTTCCGCCACTACGTGCCGTTGTAACAGCACGTACATATTGAATATCACCTTTTAGATAGGATGTATTTGTATTCCCGAGTCTTCCATCTTGGTTGGCTGGAGCAGACGATTCCACATACGTATAACCAGGAATTTCAATTGGCTGAGTTGTATAAGGATCACCTTCCCAACCTTCTTGAATATACTCATTCGCAACTGGAGTAGTCCGATCTTTAATCCACAAATATTTCGTAACCTGCTTTGTATACTTAGGCAGAGTCATATTGATTGAATTGTAAGTTGCATTCGGATCATTTGTTGGAAGATAAGAGTATACCCTTCTTAATAAGCTGTGATTTGCAGTATCGGCCAATATATCTTTGTCACTAGCTGTAAAGACCGGTGAAGTTGGACGATTCTCAAAGTCTCTAACCTGTGCATTTTGTGTTAATTTAATTGGAACTGTTCTACCAATTTGTGTTCCAGACTCATTAAATACACTGATGTAGGCTGTATCTGGAATGGCACTAAGTTCACCATCTGGAATGGTTGGTTTTTCAACAGAAAAGACGTAATAATCTTTACTTTCCGTATTGTAAATAACAGTATACGTCTTTCTATTCGTATCTGGGTCTTTAGGATAATTCTCTGGACTAGATTCCGTAACCGTATATCCATCACGTGGCTGATCATTTGCATTCGTTTCATTTGCCCTAAATGCACTCGTTGAACCCTTATTCGCATTAATATACTTCTGATAATTGCGGTTGAAGGTGAGGGCTCGGATCTGCTCCTCTGTCAATTGGGAGAAGAGCTCTTGTGTCATTCTGAAATTTCCGAAGGAATAAACACCTAGTTGAGCAATGTCTCGAGGTGACATGTTCTTGAGGCGTTCACCTGTTAGGAGATTGCTGATGACTTCTTCGATTCCTTCATCAGATAGTACAGCTTCATGCTCTTCGGTACTTGCATGTACACGGTCAGCAGGTTCTGTTGGTGTATTCGCAACAACCGCTGAACTTGTTGAAGCACTTGCAGGAGTCACAGAAGTGTCTGTTTCTACTGAGGCTTCCTTGTCATTTTGCGCGACGGTAGCATCGGTAGATTTCTCCTCGACTTTTTTATCTGCTACGTTTTCAGCGTCTGTCTGCTTTTCTTCCACGACTGGTGCTTCTGCTTTCGCTTCTGTCACAGTTGCAGTTGAAATTTCGGGTTGTACTTCAACCTCGGTCACAGTAAGCGATGTGCTACTAGCCTCTGTCACGGGCTGGGCTGGAGCCGTTAACAAAGGATCCGGGAGAGCATCTTCTCCACTGGCCTCTGTTCCGGCAATTGAGGTCTCCGTTCCCTCTTTAGAATTTTCTTGCTCTGCAGCTTGAGCTACCTCACTCCCTACCGAAAGCAGGGCACCCAAGAAAACGCTAGCTAGGCCGAAATGGTATTTCCTTAGCGAGAAGCGTTGTCTGCTGGAATACCAATCAAAACCCTTACGTTTTTTCATGTGTATATACATTCCTTTCCTATTTTATTTGTAAATAGTTTTACTCTTAGAGTATATCATATATCCTTTTCATTTTTTACAAAATAAGCTACGAAAAAAAAAAAAAAAAAAAACGGCACTTTTAAAAGTTGCACGTTTTTATGTGTCATAAATGGCATTTCCCTTTAAATTTGACAGTATATTCCTAACCACATAGAAAGCCTAAGAATATGGTATTTCCATGATCTTTTGGAATATTCTCAGTAATATTTTTTCCCTAAAAATTCATCCGGCAAATCATGAAAGGACTTGCCTTGATGGAAGCTCAAAAATTTACCTAATAAAAAGGTGTATGCATCTAAGCGACTCTCATAGCGAATCCAGGCATCACGCGCCATCTCATCTTTTTCCTCCTCCCAAAGACGACGACTTTCGGTAACAGCCATCTCATTGGTTGTGACTTGTAGTTTTAACCACTGCTCCATATCCTTTAAAAATTCCTGTTCTTTCATTTGGTTTCTCCTCTGTTTTTTAATTGTAACTTCACGACTGCTTCGGTTCGAGCAGTATGAGGAAACATATCCACTGACTGAATATAGTCCACCTGATAGATTTTTGCCAAGGTTTTCAGATCGCGAGCTAGTGTTGAGACGTTACAAGAAACATAAACCATCTTTTCGGGCTTAAATTTCAAAATCGTCTGTAACAGCTTTTCATCCAAACCCGTTCGAGGTGGATCCACAATCAGGGCATCGGCACGATAGCCTTCAGCATACCAACGAGGGATAATGCTCTCCGCTGTTCCCGCTTCATAATGGGTATTGGTAAAGCCCATTTTTTTAGCATTAACCTTGGCATCTTGTATAGCCTCTGGTACTATATCCATCCCACGTACAGATGCGACTTTATCCGCAAATGCAAAACCAATTGTTCCCACACCACAGTAGGCATCTATCAAATGGTCTGTCTCCCTAACATCCAAGGCCTTGACAGCCTCTTGGTACAGAACCTCTGTCTGCTGAGGGTTCAGCTGATAGAAGGCTCGTGGAGACAATTCAAAACTGTAGTCCAGCACCCCTTCCTGGATATGCTCTGGTCCCCAAATAATTTCGGTCTCGGCTCCATAAATGTCACTGGTCTTCCGTGCCTGAATGTTTATGGCAATCGTTCGGATAGCTGGAAAATCAGTTGTCAAATGCTTGACCACTGCGCTCAAGTCCAAACGCCGGCTCAAGACAAAAATCATATGTACCTGCCCGGTTTTACGAGCCCTGCGAACCATGACAGTCCGAACTCCCTGCTCTCTACGTTCATCGTAAACCGGTATCTGCAAATCATCCAATAACTCAGCCGTTCGGTTGATGATGGTTTGCGTCACCTTATCTTGAACCAGGCAGTCCATCACTGGCACCAAACGATGGGAATTCTCAGCGAACAAACCCGCAGCCACCTTATCTTTCACGCGCCTTGTCTGAAATTGCAATTTCCCTCGATAATACACCGGCTTCTTCATCCCAAGAGTCGGACGAAGCTCATACTCTTCATAACCTTCTGGCTTGAACTTTTTCAATGCCTGTTTCAAGACATCCTTTTTAAATTCCAGCTGTTTGCGGTATTGGAGGTGCATAATTTGACAACCCCCACAAGTTTCATAGATGGGACAAGCAGGATCTACCCGGAAACGGGATGCCTTATTTACCTTGAGCAGACGAGCCTCCGCATAATTGGGCTTTACCCGACTAATCTGACAGAAGACTTCCTCCCCTTTTAGCGCACCTGGCACGAAGACCAAGGTCCCCTTATGAAAGCCGATGCCTTCTCCATTTATGCCCATTCGTTTTATTTTTAGTGGAATTCGTTGTTTTACTTTCATACCCCTTATTTTACAATAAAAAAGGTATAATAGACCTATGAAAATCACAAAACTTGAAAAGAAAAAACGGCTCTATCTCCTTGAAACCGATCACGGGCAAACCTTCTACATCACGGAGGACACCATCGTCCGCTACTTCCTATCTCAAGGCAAGGAAGTTACAGGTGACGAACTGGAAGAAATCCGAGCCTTCGCCCAAATTTCCTACGGTAAAAACCTGGCCCTCTACTACCTCTCCTTCCAAAACCGTAGCAAGAAAGAAGTCCACGACTATCTTGCCAAATACGACATCGCCACCGCACAGATCACCATCATCCTCAAGGATTTGGAGGCCGACAACTGGATTAACGACCAACGCTACTGCCAAAACTATCTGGAAGGAAAAATCCGAACTGGCAACAAAGGCCCCTACCGACTACAAGAAAAACTCAAACAAAAAGGGATCTCCCCAGACCTCATTTCACAAGCTCTCCAAAACCTCGACTTCGCCCCCCTAGCGCTCAAAGAGGCTGAAAAACTCCAGCGCAAATACAGCCAACGACTGAGCCACCGCAATCTCAAAATCAAACTCCAACAAACCCTCTACCAGAAAGGATTTGACTCCGAGACTATCCGCTCGGTCCTTCCTCAATTAAACTGGGAGAAAGACAGCGAAACCGAGGATACTCTTCTCGAAAAAGAACTCAACAAAGCCCTCCGCCGCTACCAAAAAAAATACGACGGCTTCCAACTCAAACAAGCCCTGACACACGCACTCCTACGGAAAGGTTTTGAGTACAACCGCATCAAGGAACAAGTCGATCAAACCCTTCGCGACCTGGATGAATCCGATTAATACTCATTCAATTTCAAAATCTAACCTTGTCAAGTCTGACGGTAACCTATTGATTGCTTGCAAGCACGCCCTCTCGAGTCCATTCAAGAAGCCCCCAACCTCTTAAAGAACGAGACGGAATCAGATAAATTGTCATCGGTATAACACTTTTGGAATCCTTCCCTCCATCATTCTCCACCTTTTTGAGCATATTTTTTGCACTCCTTTCTTTAGGCGTGCTATGATAAAAGTCAAACAAAGTTAGAAAGGAGAATCCTATGAAAAACACCTATACATCACCTCTTGTAGAAGTTGTTACATTTGATCAAAATGATATTGTTGTAAATCTTGCAACTTCTGGAGAAACAATTGGGGAAGTTCAATTGGAGGGAGATGAGGAATAATTTCTAAATCTTTCCAAGAACCTAAATCATTGCTGAGGGACAATTCCCTCAGCAACGGTTTTAGGAATGAACTTCATTCGAAACCTCGTATCCATTCTCTCCTATGATTGGTTCGAGTACACTAACGATCAATGGTATTGATTATTAAAAAAGATATCTATAAAAGCCTCCCAATGACTAGAAATCAGATCTAGTCATTGGGAGGCTTTTTTGAGGTAATACTCATTACATTTCAAAATATGAATGTGTTATACTCTTTTAGTTTATTTTTTATTACTGTGTTAGCTCGTCTTGCCGTACTTTAGTACTGCCTGCGACTCGCTGCCTTGTACTAAAAGCAAACTAAAAGACTATAATCCTCTTCGCTGAACGTATTGATTGCGTGCTTTGCACGCATTATTGATAAGATTCAACAGGTCTCCCAGACCTGTTGAACTGTCTTCATCGGATTGATGGCAAGCGACGCTTGTTTCATTACCTATAAATTTTAATCCAATTCCTGGATTAAAATTCGTTTCAGATTTCGAACTGTTTCGAGTATGAGGCATTGCTTGGATAACTTTTCTTCATATAGTAGGAATTCTAAATCTTCTCCAATCGAACACCTGTATCAACCTTACACTCATTCAATTTCAAATTTTGACCTTGTCAATTCTCTTCGGTGAACTTATTGATTGCGTGCTTTGCACGCCTCATCGAGTATCTTCAACAGGTCTCCCAGAGCTGTTGAACTACCATCATCGGCTTTCCTCGTCATCTCTTTGAAAGTTTCGAGTATTCTGATTTTGAAATTAGTTAAGTATTAAAATGAACCCTTTCCCGTTTTTAGGCTTATTTTTTCATCTTCCATAACAATTGTAATTCATAAGCAACCCGGTCTTTCCGATTCAGGGCGGCATCACCTAATCGGTGGGCCCAGCCAAGAGGGAGAAGGATCGGGTATTTTTGGACATAGGGATACTTGTGTTTGATGAGTTTGGACGGCAGGAAAATACGCTTCCAAGTATAGACTAGCGAAGCTACTAGAGGTGAAGAGTGGTCTTGATGAACCGCCTTTAGGCGATTCTCTACATGATGCTCAAAGGTTCCATAGGCTCCTTGTGTGAGGATAACATCTGCCACTGGATTCAAATCCTCAGACCACTTTCCAGTTTGGAACCAGGCATCTGTAAGGGCCAGGATAGATTGATGGAAATCAATCAATTCCAAGTCCGCTAGACCTTTGTTAACTAGACCCCAGTCTAACTGCTGCTCGTATTTTTCTAAAAAGATAAAGATGTCCATCACTGAACGAATCCCACTTCCACCTTTAAAATAATGTTTTGCAAAATGAGCAACCATAAAGAGATAAAAATCTTCTAAGCTCATCCGATAGCGATAGTCTCCTTGGTCGGTCAGAATGGAGGGTGAGGTGATTCCTGCTTGGAAGAAGGGAGCATAGGGTTCTTTCTGATCAAATAAATACCGATGGATTTCAACCTCAATTCGATAAAACCCTTTATCCATCCGGTAGGTATCATGATTGGACAAACCATAATCAATATTTTGATAGCCCGTCTGCCCTAATAGATCAAAAACTTTTTGCGCATCTTCAGGATCGATTAAAATATCGAGATCCCCAAGGTAGCGGTAATCGAGCTGGGGATAATCATGGATCAAAACCGATCCTTTCAAGGGCATATGCTTGATTTTTTGCTGACTAAACAACTGACTCAAGCGTTCCAATTCTGCCATTTGGTTCATTGTTTTGATAATATTCCCGTCTCGATTAGCTTCCCATTCCCTCAAGAGAGATTCAGATGGCTGCCGTTCTAATTGTTCAATCGCATAGAAACTAATCCCCTCAATACAGTGAAATTTCGCAAACTGATAAATCTCTTCAAAAGTCAACTCCGCCGGTTTTTCCATTGGCTTCTCGCCTTTCAAAACCGATCCTAGCAAACTGACAAGATACAAGCCGATTTGTTTGTTCATGATTTTCTTTCCTGAACCCTTCCTTTTTCTAATTGGATTTGGCGATCACAAACCTCTAAAGAGGCTGGTCGATGGGTCACTATGATGCATGTTTTTTCTGTTAATCCAGCAATGCTGGCTAAGACTTTCTTTTCAGTGGTTTCATCCAAGGCGCTGGTGGCTTCATCTAACAGTAAAATCTGAGCCTGTGATAGGAATGCTCTAGCCAAGGCCAAGCGTTGTTGCTGGCCTTCAGATAGGGTTTTTCCTTGTTCCCCCAACAGATGATCCAATTGTCCCGGAAGCTCACGCACAAATTCCGTTGCTGACGCTTTTTCCAAGGCCTCCCATATCTCTTCATCCGTTCTGACTCCCTGCCCTAGCAAGAGGTTATCGCGAATAGTCCCCGAAAAGAGAGCATGCCCCTGTGGAACATAGGTAAAGAGAGAACGAATTTGAGCAAGACTGAGGTCCGAATAGCAATAGTCTCTATTCTTGACCCTTAGTTTGAGAACTCCTTCCTCTGGCTCATACAATCCTAGCATGAGGTAAAAAAGTGTACTTTTCCCATTCCCCGAAGTTCCTGTTAAGGCAATTTTGTCCCCCGCAGCAATATTTAATTGAACTTCCGATAATATTTTACCCTTATCCGAATAGGAAAAATCAACTGCTTCAAATGAGAGATTTTGGAACTCCAATTCCTCCTCCGGATAACTGGACTCCTGAGACTCTACATCCACCTCTTCTAACGCCATCAAGCGTTCACTACTCGCTAATAGTGCATAATAGCGGTTGGTTAAATTCGATAAATTCGTGATTGGTAGCATTACATTATTCACAAGCTGCATCAAGGCCACCAGTGTTCCGTAACTGATCTCCCCACGAGCAATTTGAAAGCTCCCCAAGCAAATAACCAGCAGCGAACTAATCTGTACACTCCCCTGTTTCGCTAGGCTACTTATAGAGGTCAACCTACGCCGTTTTTTTCGCGTTCTCTCATAGTCTCCCTGTAAAGTCCCAAATTTCAAAAGACCTTGGGACTCTGCTCGGAAAGCCTTAACCACTACCAAGTTGGTCATCATTTCCTGTAGAAAAACTTGCAGCCTGTCTTTAGAACCCTGCACGGCTCTATGAACTTCCTTAAATTTTTTTCGAAATAAAAGATTTAAGGAAAATAAGATTATCCCGGCTAGTCCAAGCCAAAAAGTCAAACCAGGTACCAATTGGTAGAGTAAATAAAAGGACAACAAAATATTGACCCCAATTCGCAAGGAATTGGGAATCAAGACTGCGAGCCCACTCGTGACAATTTCAATATCTGAAAAAAAGCGAGTCAGCCATTCACCAACAGCCATCTCCCGCACCGCTATGTATGGCTTCACAAAGATCTGTTCCAAAACCCGTTTCCGAAACAAGACCTCCAAACGAGTTTGTAACAAATCTTCCATTGCAGGGAGCAATAAACGCAATATCAACTGTAAAACAGCCAATAGGGCCAAGACTAGCATTTGTGTCAAAAGAAGTGACTGATCCCCACCAACAGCCGCATCAATGACCGATCGACTCTTTGAAATAAAAGCGATCCGTACGATTGAGAAGAGAACGCTGATCAGCGAAAGGAACAGAACAGTTCCCTGTAAGAATTTTGTCTGACAGTAAAGCCAGCGAATGATGTCACGGGGTCCCATGAATTCGCCCCCTTCTTAGTTTCCGATAGACCTTCAAAATGAAGAAGCGCAGGATCCACGGTTTACACCAGAACCACCGATAGAGAGAACTTTTCACATTCCTAAAATCAGCCGTTCGCCCCCGACGTTGGTAATTCACCAATACAGCTATAACTTGATCTGCATCGGGATATTCAAAATAAGTACAGTTATCCCCATTCAAAATAAGAGCTCCGTTTTGAATACGGGCCACCCGATGTAACACCAAGATGCGATCCCTACGACGATACAAAACAATATCCCCCACATGGATTTCCCCAAAAGAATCCAGAGATTCCAGGGTTACTAAATCTCCATTACGTAAGGCTGGATACATACTATTCCCTTGAGCCTGTAAAATATGGTGGCCTTCTACTGCAAGGTGTTCCTCAATACTTCGTTTCTGCATATATGCCTAGTCTGCCAGTAAATTTTCACGCGCCAACAAAGCCAAGAAGGCCCCTACATCTTTTTGAGCCAGTTCCTGATCAATCCCATACTCCTCTTGCAGAGCCAGAACGAGACTTGCTTCCTCAGCCCCCTCCTGTAAGTGCCTCCACAAGAACTGCGCAGATTCATTCAATTTAATCATCCCTTGAAATTCCTGATTGCGCTCACCAACCGCAACAACCACATACTGATTTCCCAATTTATTCAACACAAAATCAGATTTAATTTTCATTTTTAGTTCATCCTTTCTCAAAAACGAATACTCGAAACAGCTTGAAATCTGAATCAAAAAACAAGCATTGCTTCCTCCTTTAACCGATGCTGACTTAACCAGTTTCAGAAAAAGCGGATTCCCACGTTTAGAATTTAAAATGCAATGAGTACTAAGAACTCTGTTCCTCAAGCCATTTACTGGACCCAAGTCCCTTGTGCATCCCTTGATAAGCCAATTGAGCGGCTGCTTCCGATATCGTACATTCCAAAATATAAAAAGGGATGTTTTGGATGGTCCAGTCTAGCAAATTCATCAATTTTGCTAATTTCACAGAATCCCTAGGCAATCGTAATTGAGGAAAGAGGCGATCCATGACTTCCTCTTGACTGGCTAACCGCATCCGATTCTGAGCGCCCCTCTCCAGAAAACAAATTCCCTTTAAGGGAACTTGCACATTTGTCTCCCAACCTTCTTTTCCACACCAGGGAGTTCCAGCCGCTAGCAATTCCTCCCCGCGTTTAAACAGAAACGGCTTATCCCCGTTCACAACAAATGCTTTTTCCCCAAAATACTGCAACCATTGGCGAACATGGGTACTCTTTCCCATTCCAGATCGAGCAGTGAAGGCGAAAGCCTCTCCCCCGACAGCTACTACAGCTGCATGTAGAAAGAAGGCATCAAAATCCAGGATCTGGTCGCAGAGGACTGCTAGAACAGCTGTAATTTCATGAACTCCTCGGGAAAAATCTTCCTCCGTCTTCACTTGAAAAAATTCAATATCCTTATCCGTAACAGAAATCTGGATATCAGCCTTCACACCAGTATCCGCTATCAGATAGTTCTGCACAAATGGCCGAATTTCTGGATACCGCTCTTGAATGTCAACACTTACTCCCGCGATTTCTATGCGCATACTCACTCCTCTTCCTATTCTTTCAATCTGAAAGGCCTTCTGATAAAACGGCCATAACGTAAGCAAGGGTGGAAAAGTTTCCTCTCCCAACCCTTCAACCAACCTATATCGTTCACGAATACTCTTCCAAAATCTCCCTAGCCATTATCATCTATGTTATACCCTATTTGGAAGCTGGGGCAAAAGTCTCAACCTTCCTATTTTAGTTAGCGGAATAACGTTTACGCAGCAAGTTCAAAACCATTCCAGAGATTTCAACCTTCAGCAGTTCACCTCCTAGGCAATTTGACTTTCATTCATAAGTAGCTACAACCCCTATGAATAAAGGAAAAACAGGCATCACGTAGAGCTGAACACTTTGTTTATAGTAGCATGATTCCACAAAAATAACAAGGGAAGTGAACTCCCAAAAACCTCCCTCAAGCGAATCTCAAAGCAAGCGCTACTTTTTAGCAAACCAAACCTAGCTCCCCCACATCACTCAAATCTTTTTAAGACATCCTCTTTCTTTTTATGATATACTTATACAGTAAGTGTATTGTAGAAAGTTGGTAGCTTATGAAACTTCCAAAAGAAGGCGACTTTATTACAATTCAAAGTTATAAGCATGATGGGAATTTGCACCGCACTTGGCGCGATACCATGGTACTAAAAACAACAGAGAACGCCCTCATTGGTGTCAACGACCATACACTGGTTACCGAGAGTGATGGTCGTCGTTGGGTGACACGTGAACCAGCCATTGTCTATTTCCACAAGAAGTATTGGTTCAATATTATCGCTATGATACGCGATAATGGCGTCTCCTACTACTGTAACCTGGCCAGCCCCTATTACTTGGACCAGGAAGCCCTTAAATACATTGACTACGACCTCGATGTCAAAGTTTTTGCGGATGGGGAAAAACGTCTACTGGATGTAGAAGAGTACGAACGTCATAAAAAACAAATGAACTACTCCGAGGATATCGATTTTATCCTCAAGGAGAATGTCAAAATTCTAGTGGATTGGATTAATAATGGCCGTGGACCTTTCTCCCAATCCTATGTAAATATTTGGTACAAACGCTATTTAGAACTCAAAAATCGGTAAAGTTAGCCTTAGGGGTCGTGTGGGTTCCACCTACCCCTTTTAGTTATACTCTTTAAACTTCAAATTTCGATACTCTTTGGAGTTCAAAATCTGACCTTGTCAAGCCTCTTTGATGAACTTACTGATTGCGTGCCTTGCACTATCATCATCTGCTGTCCTCGTCATTTTTTGAAATTCTTCGAGTGTTCTTATTTTATAGTCTGTTAATTTGCTTTTAGTACATGGCAGCGAGTCGTAGACAGCTCAAAATCTCTGGGGGAGATTTTGAGCTTGCTGAGTACAACTTTCGAAGTAAGTTTCAAATAAGTACGGCAAGACGAGCTAACACAGTAATAAAAGATAAACTAAAAGACTGTAAAACTTTCGAAAACTGACTAGGTATTTATAAGAAAGGAATTGCTATGGCTTTTTCAACCCCTACTGAACGTTATGCCTCCTTCGGCATTGTCACCAGTCTTCCCTCTGAACTCATTGATTCCTTTTGGTTTATTATCGATAAAAATTTGCAAGGTGTCTTTGACCTTACTTCACCCTTGCATTTTAGAATCCTGAAAACGGCAACGAATCAGGTTACCATCGAATACCGGAGCTCCCAAACAGCTTCTTGGATTCAATTCGACCTCCCCTATTCCTTTAATCCACGTTATCCTCGGGAAGTCTACATCGTAGAGCAAAACAATACCCAAGTTATCGTTTTACCAGACGAACTAAACGGGTGAAAAAAGCCAAACCGCCGTTGAGGTCTGGCTTTTTTAGCCATTCCTCTTCCTCCAAAGATTTTTGTAGTAAGAAATAGATTGGTTATACTCATTGCATTTCAAAATCTGAACGTGTTAATCCTCTTCGCCGAACCCTTTTGATTGCGTGCCTTGCACGCTTTAGCGATAATATTCAACAGGTCTCCCAGACCTGTTGAACTATCTTCATCGGATTGATGGCAAGCGACGCTTGCTTCATTACCTATAAATTTTAATCCAATTCCTGGATTATACTCTTTTAGTTTATCTTTTATTACTGTGTTAGCTCGTCTTGCCGTACTTTAGTACTGCCTGCGACTCGGTGCCTTGTACTAAAAGCAAACTAAAAGACTATAAAATTCGTTTCAGATTTCGAACTGTTTCGAGTATTACTTTTCTCCTGGTAGGGCTCGTAGTTGAGTCAACTGTTCAAAGCTATAGGCTGTCTGAATAACCTTTTCATCCTCACCTACTTTGGCAAAGAAGGTTGCTCCAACTGGTGTTTCATTGATTCGTCCAAAGGGAACCGTGAGTTCCGGTGCGCCAGCAACAGCTGCAAGAAGAACATTACTGTAGTCTTTAGCGACAAGTATATCCAGTTCCCGATTATCAATGACCTGATTCAATTTGTCTTGAGCGATTTGAATAATATGTCTCACTTTGGGATCGTTTCGTTTAGGTCGCAAGGCTTTTTCCAAAAGATTCTGACCATAGCGCATCCTCACCTCTGGATCCTGCCTATTGAATTCAATCAGTTCTCGCAAGGAATCAATCGGTGCTCCTGCAGTTTCTAAATAGTGGTTCAAATCTTTCTCAAAGTCATTTTTTAGAATAAATTCCAAATCAATCTTACGCGTATCAACGTCTACAGATACCACTTGAGCTCCTAGATCTTCTAGAGTCTCTATCAGTCGCTTATCAAAATCTTTGTCCGAATGTAAAAGACCAATTCTTTTTCCCTTGATAAAATCAGTTTCTAAAGAAAGAGAAGGATCTTTGTCACTGGCAGCACAGTAAGTTAGATAAGCATCTTCAACTGTCTTTGTGAGGGGACCGAGAGTATCTAGAGCATAGCTAATCGGAACGACCCCTTCACCGTTGATCTCACCACGGGTCGGTTTGTAGCCAACAACAGAGTTAATACTCGCAGGAGCTATTATAGAGCCACAGGTTTCCGTTCCAAGGCTAACTGTTGCTAGATCCATCGCCATCGCAACAGCACTGCCAGAGCTGGATCCCAGAGGACTTATCACAAGAGGATTGAAGGGATTGGTTGTCTGTCCCTTTTTAGCACTATAGCCACTTGGATTTTTTGTACTCATGTAATAAGACATCTCAGATAGGTTGGTCTTTCCCAAGAGGATCGCTCCATTCTCTAGAAGCTTGTCAACGACAGGAGCATTTTTAACAGGGATAAAATCTTTGAGTCCATAAGCTCCCGCACTTGTCGGCATGTTATTGGTGTTAATATTTTCCTTAACCAAAACTGGGATTCCTGCTAAAATCCGATTATCTTGCTTCTCATCAAACTTCCGGGCCTCAAGCATGGCGGTGGGGTTTATTTCACTCACTGCATTGTTGCCTTGTCTACTCTGATCCTCCTTGATCTTTAAGAGATAACATGCGACTAAATCCTGATGACGAATGTGTCCTTGGCGCAAAACCTCTTGTAACTCTCTGAGAGATTTTTGTTCCATTAAGGAGGCCTTTGCCCGCACGCTCTCGATATCAACCCCGGCCAGCTGCTGATCAATCGCCGCAATCACCTGGTGATTGCGAAAAGCAAGACTCTCTTCCTTAGCTGGCTTGTGCGACTGGAAGTATCGATACAAAGCAGCCGCTCCGAGGGTTGCGGTAGTAAGAACAATACCTGAGGTCCATAGAACTATTTTTTTCACCTTCATGTTTTTTTCCTATTCTTTGACTTATATATTCTTTTAGTTTGCTTTTAGTACAAGGCAGCGAGTCGCAGACAGTACTGAAGTACGGCAAGACGAGCTAACACAGTAATAAAAGATAAACTAAAGAGTACACTCAATGAAAATCAAACATTAAACTAGGAAGTGAGCCGCAGACAGTACTAGGGTACGACAAGGCGAAACTGACAACGTTTAAATTTGATTTTCAAAGAGTATATTCTGTTTCTAAGTGGTTTTGCAGAACCCCTAACCTCAAAGATCCCAATCTCAAGTGATTGGGATCTTTGAAGGCTAATGAGCTGAAGAATTCATCTCTTCTGTAACGTCTTTAGGTTGATAAGCAGAGATAATCTGCGATACCAGGGGATGACGAACAACATCTTGCGTTGTCAGATGGATAAATCCAATGGTCTGCAGGCGTTTTAACTTGTCCATGGCATCCAGCAACCCCGATTTTTGCTTATGAGGTAAGTCAATTTGACTGATATCCCCATTGATAATCATTTTGGAGTTAAACCCTAGCCTAGTCAAGAACATTTTCATCTGCAGGACGGTTGTATTTTGCGCTTCGTCCAAGATGACAAACGCATCATCCAGTGTCCGCCCCCGCATGTAGGCAAGCGGCGCAATTTCAATCACTTCTCGCTCCAGCAAACGGTTGGTCTGCTCCTTCCCAAGAATCTTATGTAGAGCATCATAGACTGGTCGAAGGTATGGATCCACTTTTTCCTTGAGGTCTCCTGGTAAAAAGCCCAAGCTTTCTCCGGCTTCAACTGCCGGACGTGTTAGAATAATCCGTTTGACTTGTCCACGCTTTAGGGCACGTACAGCTAAGGCAACTGCCAAAAAGGTCTTACCGGTACCGGCTGGGCCAATCCCAAAGACAATATCCTGGTTCTTAACCGCATCAACGAGGAGCTTTTGCCCTGGGGTCTTGATTCGAATGGATTTTCCTTGGAAATCTGTTAGGACTTCCTCCTCATAAAGAGCGACAAACTGATGGAGACGACCTTCCTTGGACATATTCATGGCCGTCACAACATCGGTTAAAGCAATTTGCATACCACGATTTACCAGTACCTGTAGAGCCTGAATAATCGCTTTCGCCTCCAATGCCTGCTCCTCGGATCCTAGAATCTGTACCCGCTCGGTCCTTGCATGGATGACCACATCCAAATAATCCTCCAATAATTTCAGATTCCGCTCATTGGAACCAAATAAGAGCAACAAATCATCCGGGTGGTTTAAGGTTAACTCAGTTGAAAATTCTTGCAAACGATTCTCCTTTTTTGCTTCTTTCCTATCAGTATAACAAATTCCCAGCCCCTTGTCTTTTCTCAATGGGATAAATAAGTCTCCCAAATACGATCAAATTGACTTAAATTAAAGGCAAAAGAGGCTTCTTCCTCCAAATAGCGGCTAATCTGGTCAAAATCACTGCTTTGGCGGGGAAAGGCAGTCTCGGTAAAGACCAGATCCGCCAAGGCAGCAGCCTCCACATCCACCTTAGAATCTCGCTGGGTCATGAGCCAGTGGTAGAAAGATTTACGCATGATCTTCCTCCCCAATCCACTCGGTGCCCCACTCATCCTGCTTGATTTTTCCAGCCTTCATGAGGCCACCCAAGGCCTTCTTAAATTGTCCCTTAGAAATCCCGAAGGTCTCCTTAATGGCCTGCGGTGAAGACTTGTCGTTCAAAGTCATGAAGCCGCCATTGGACTGCAAATACTGGGCAATCATCTGAGCATCGTTGGCCAACATTTCATGGGAACGAGGCTTGAGCGAGAGGTTCAGAGTCCGGTCAACTTGGCGAAAACCAATCACTCGCGCATCCAAAACCTGTCCCAAACGAGGCTCCTCAAAACGTTCAGATGGATGAACAAAGCCCAACATATTATTTTCAGGCAAATACACAAAGGTCCCACTTAACTTCAACCGATAAACAATAGCAGGCCAGGTTTGATTCTGCATATTGTCATAAGCCGGCCCAGCCAAGCGTTGAAAATCTTCCGGACTAGCTAAAATTCCCCAAATCCGCTCTTTGGCATCGACCTCTAACCGAATGTAGAGACGATCTCCCTTCTTAGGCCACAATTCTTTTAACTCTGGCAAAATATCCAAAGATACCACAACCTGTTTGTCAGGCAAACCAGTATCCACAAATACTCCCAAATCACGGCGCACCTCCGTTACTTGGCCCCAACCAAAGTTCTCCCGGTCAGCTGTTACCTCAATCGTTGTCAAACGCCGCTTCTGCTTCATATCCACATAGGCAAACCCCTTTACAGAATCCCCTAGAGCATGCTTCCCTTCAGCTTTATCCAGAGCATAGGTCTGCCCTTCTTTTTGAACATAATAATACTGATCATTTTCGTCTGTTATCAGGCCCACCAAATACGTAGCCAATAAACTTTCCATATCTACTCCTTTTTCAAAAGGAGGTTGGCTGCGCCAACCTCCTTATCCGAACTTAGACCTATTTCACTTCAAAATCAAATGACTCAAAACAGTTTGAAATCTGACTAGAATTTTAATTCTGGAATTGAATTAAAATTTATATCTACATGATGCATGCAAAGCATGCAATCGCTACCGATGCTGGTCGAACGAAGGGGCACCAAAGCGGCTTGGCAATGTTCAGATTTTAAACTGTACAGAGGATTAGACTTCTAAGATTTCTTTTTCCTTACCAGCTGTCATTTCATCGATTTTCTTAACAGCATCATCTGTTACTTTTTGAATGTCCTTTTCAAGACCTTTCAATTCGTCTTCTGTGATTTCTTTTGCTTTTTCTTGCTTCTTCGCTTCATCCATAGCATCACGGCGGATGTTACGGATAGCGATTTTCGCATTTTCACCAACTTTTTTCACTTCTTTGGCCAAATCACGACGGGTTTCTTCTGTCAAGGCAGGGATCACCAAACGAATCACAGAACCATCATTGGCAGGTGTAATACCAAGATCTGAGGCATTCAAAGCACGCTCAATATCTTTCAAAGAAGATTTATCAAATGGTGTTACCAAAAGAACGCGCGCTTCTGGAATTGTGATAGAAGCGATTTGATTCAAAGGCGTGTCTACACCGTAATATTCAACAGTGATACGGTCCAAGAGACTTGCGTTCGCACGACCTGCACGAATCGATGCAAATTCACGGGCAAGACTTTGGTGAGATTGGCTCATACGTTCTTGAGCTTTGGTTACAATTGCGTTACTCATTCATCATTCTCCTTTTGTGAGTTATTAGAAACAGTTGTCCCGATTTGTTCTCCGAAGACAACACGGCGGATATTTCCTGGTTCATTCATATTAAAGACCACGAGGTCAATATCATTATCCATTGAAAGACTAGATGCTGTTGAATCCATAACTGCCAAGCCTTTATTCAGAAGATCACGGTGGGTCAATTCATCAAACTTAATCGCATCCGCATTTTTACGAGGATCGGAATTATAGACTCCATCAACCCCATTTTTAGCCATCAAAATGGCTTCAGCTTCGATTTCCGCTGCCCGAAGTGCAGCTGTCGTATCGGTTGAGAAATAAGGGGAGCCAGTTCCCGCCCCGAAAATCACAATCCGACCCTTCTCCAAATGACGAAGTGCCCGACCACGGACAAAAGGTTCAGCAACCTGGTTCATTGGAATTGCAGTCTGCACACGCGTATCCACACCTACTTGTTGCAAGGAATCAGCCATCACCAAGGCATTCATCACGGTCCCCAACATTCCAGTATAGTCCGCTTGTACTCGGTCCATACCCGCCGCAGCTGCTGGCTCCCCCCGCCAAAGGTTTCCGCCACCAATAACAAGGGCAATTTGCACTCCCGCAGCCTGAACTTCAGCAATTTCTGCCGCCATTTTTTGAACCGTTAAAATGTCAATCCCGACACCGCGTTCACCGGCCAAGGCTTCTCCGGATAGCTTAATCAAGACACGATTGTATTTAGGTTTCACCATCTTACCTCTCCTTTTTTTGTCCTAACTATTGTAACACAAATATCGTATAGAGTCGCAATCTTTTCGCTTTCATTAACGATCCCTATCAAAACAGGGGGGAAGATCGTCCGATTTACAATTTTTACAAAGGTAAACTACACTTTTTCAAATTTTCCCCCTCGTTACCCCTGGAAAATTAAAACGCGCAAGCATATTTCATTGCGAGATCCGACAGAACTAAAGCAATGGGGGGAAGAACTCATTTCGTTTCAAAAGGGTTCGTTATACTCTTTTAGTTTATCTTTTATTACTGTGTTAGCTCGTCTTCCCGTACTTCAGTACTGTCTGCGACTCGCTGCCTTGTACTAAAAGCAAACTAAAACTCCAAGCAGGCTTCGCCTGCTAACTCATGACGGAAAATTAGTTTAGGTATATAATAAAGATGAGCAATACAAATCCGTAAGTTTATTAGGGCTTTGCCGAGCCTGTAACTAAAACTGGATGAATAAGAGTCATGAGATAACTCGAATACGCCTTGAGCGTGAAAATAAAATTACAAAACAGCCTCTTA